>JAYURE010000930.1:0-7118 GCA_043756345.1 Deinococcales bacterium
AGTGGTGCGGTAAACGTTTCAATTTTGGCGTACATTTTCCAGAAATTTTCATCGCTCGGATTCTCGAGGTAGGCGCTTTGCAACGCCAACCATGCGGTACGGTCGGTGCTGTTGGGTTCGCGTGGCGCGTCGGTAATCCAGTCGTTCATGGTGCCGAATTGATCGCCATTGAAGACATCGCTGGACCACAGTGGGTAGGTGATGCCGCTTGGCATGGTGCGCAAGTTGATGCCGTTGAGTTCGTTGCAAGATTGTTGTGCCGCCGCGAGCGTACCGACTCTGGCACCCATCATCGTCTTTGAAAATGTTTTCAGTTGCTTGCCAAAATTGATGTCACGCTCGAGGTTGGTGGCTCCGGGCAGCACCGCACCGCCGGGTTGAAACGGACGGAATGTTTGCGGATTTTCGGTCGGCAATTTTTGATCAAGGCGCATTTGCCGTACCGCCAGCACCAACGAATCGGCCTCGGTTTGCGTGGCGGTGTCGCCCAGGGCGCGACGGCGCAGGGTCGCGTCGTTCGTCCCGATTCGGGCCAGATCAAAGAAATCGGCACCGTGACAACCGGCACAGGAACCTTTGGGAATGGGTCTGCGCCACATCTCGAGGGCGGTCGCATAAATTTGTTTCGGATCGGTTGGAACCGGGCCGGTCGTACCGACACTGGTGTTCGGGTTGGTGATTTCTGGTGGGTTGGCGTGCGGACTGTCGGCGGGAGGATCGCTGCCGATGGCGTTTGGGTTCGAGCAGGCGCTCAGGAGGAAAACGAGGGTGATTGCAGAGACTGCGGACAGGGCTTTCAAGACGGCGGGACGCTTGAGGCTCAAAGGACTTCCTCCAGATACCAAGAACGAATCATTTTCTCATTGTTCAACTTTATGTCTTACGGCATTATCACGCACGACTGGGTTGCAGCTTACAAAAATGCGATGAGCAAGTCATTTTAAGTACATCCTGGTTTTGGATGTACGCTATGTTAAAATCTTAGATTACAAAAATGTTGTCCAGGACAGCTTAAAGTTTTTGAGAAATCTATTGATAATCTAAGTTTTAACTTGGAGATACTTAGTCACCTGAGAAAAAATTCGCGCCTCGACCTCGAGTTCAAATTTGCATCACAACCTCGAGTCAGAACAGGCATGTTGTAGCGTGAACCATGCTCGAGATCACCCGTGAAATCGCCACTGTCGTGACCCAAGCGGGTGGCGAAGCATTCCTGATTGGCGGTGCTGTCCGTGACGCACTGCTCGGATTTTCAAGCAAAGACGAGGATGTACTCGTGACCGGCGTGCCATGGTCGGTGCTCGAGAAAGTACTCGCCAGCGTTGGACGTGTCGATGCGGTTGGTGCGAGTTTTGGGGTTTTAAAAGTCGCTCGAGATGGACTGGTGATTGATGTTGCACTACCGCGCACAGAACGTTCAACCGGCATTGGTCATCGTGATTTCACTGTGACTTACGATCCGCACTTGCCGCTCGAGGCAGATTTGGCGAGGCGAGATTTCACCGTCAATGCGATGGCGAAAAGAATCTCGGACGGGGTTTTGATTGATCCGTTTTCTGGAATGCAAGACCTCGATCATCGCGTCTTGCGTGCCGTTGGCAATCCTCAAGAACGCTTCACCGAGGACCCATTGCGCATGTTGCGGGCCGCGAGATTCGTGGCAAAACTCGATTTTGTGCTCAAGCCTGAAACGTTCGCAGCCTTGAAGCTCGAGGCGGATCGCATCAAAACTGTTTCACCGGAACGCATTCAAACCGAACTGTGGGGCGTTCTCGCCGCACCTCACCCGACGGGCGTTTTGCGGGCGCTCGAGATGCTGCGCGACACCGGTTTGCTCGCACGGACCATCCCGGAACTCGAGCCGAGCTTTGGTTTTGACCAGCAGAACCCGCACCATCATTTGTTGTTGGATGCTCATGTTTTCGAGGCGATTCGTTACGCGGTCGAACATTCCGCGCCAACCATCACGCGCCTCGCGTTGTTGCTGCATGATGTTTCAAAACCCGAAACACAAAGTTTCGACGACACCGGAATCGCACATTACTACCGTCACGAAGACATCGGCGCAGCCAAAGCCAAAACGATTCTCGAGCGATTAAAATTCCCCGGCGATGTGATCGAATCCGTGACCAAAATTATTTTTGAACACATGCGTCCGCCACGAAAACCCAGCACGAAAAGTTTGCGCCGTTGGCTGAATACACTCGGATCAGATTGGCAGGCCGCGCTCGCCTGCCGTGAAGCGGACCTCGCCGCGCACGTGCGCGAGCCAGGATTTGAACCTCGAGCCTGGGCGCAAAACATCCTCGAGCAATGCCAGAACATTCCGCAAGAAGTCGTGACCTTCGACGAACGCAACCTGAAAATCACCGGCACGAAACTGATGAAAGAATTCAACCTGCCACCCGGACCAGCCTTGGGCGAATTGAAAAAACGTGCCACCCGAGCCGTGATCGATGGCGAAATCGAAAACGAGGAAAGCGCAATTCTCGAGTGGTTGGGAAAGGCGAGTGAAAAGTGAAAGGTGGAAAGTGGAAAACCTCAGAGTCGAGCCTCGAGCCTTTGATCTGGACCTTTACTTGTCACTTTGAACTTTCCACTTTCACCTGGTGTCGCCCATGATTGACCTGACCACCCTCTACACACCGGGTCAAACCGTGACGCTCGAGTTTCGCAAATGGGATGACCGACTGCACTACCATTGGCAAGCACAGGTGCTCGAGGTGTTTACGGATCGCGTGCTGTTTGGTTTTCGGGCCGGAACGATCTTTCACCATGTCACACGGGGCAAAACGATCACACTCGAGCATGATGCGCGATTGGCATTCTGGCAGGGCGCATGGTTTTCGGGCGGACCAGATTTGGTTGCAGGCACAGAACAGGTGCTCGAGTATTATTTCAACATCAACACACCAGCAGAATTTTATGCCGACAAAATCGTGACGATAGACCTCGAACTGGATTTGAAAGCCCGCCCCGATTTGAGCGTTGAAGAGTTCGACCTCGACGAATTTCTCGAGGCCAAACAAAAATATGGTTATCCAGATTGGCTCGAGCGGCGCGTTAAACTGGCCGCACTCGAGGTTCGAGATTTGCTCAGTCGCGCCGCGTGGCCCGTGCCCGGCGTGCAGGTGACCGGCCCGACGTTTGCTTGGCTCGACCGGCTGTCCCCGACTGAGGATTGACGCCACGCAAGCGATCCACCTCCCACTCGTCCAAAACCCGCCATTCGGCGACACGCAAATCGCCAAGCTTCTGCGCCCCAACCCGCACGCGCTTAAGTTTGAGGACATCCAAGCCAACCGCCTCGAACATGCGACGCACCTGCCGGTTGCGACCCTCACGCAGCACGATCATCGCGCCACCCTCGAGCTTCTCCAGGTTGACGGCCTTCGCCGGACCATCCTCGAGTTGCACGCCATTGCGCAACGCGGAGAGTTCCTTGGTGGTCGGATCACGATCCGTCCAGACGCGGTATTCCTTCTCATGCTCGTAACGTGGATGCGTCAAGTGCAAAGTCAAATCACCGTCGGTGGTCAGCAGCAACAAACCCTCAGATTCGCGGTCCAAACGCCCAACCGGATGCAAACCCGCAACCTCCGGGACGAGATCGAGCACGTTCTCACGGCCCAAATCATCGCTCGCCGTCGTCACCACACCCCGAGGTTTGTTCAAGGCGAACGTCACATGAGCCCCGCCCCGCATCACAGGCGTCCCATTGACCGTGATCGAATCGGTTTCTTCTGCCGAATCCCCAAGTTTTGCGACCACACCATTGACCCGCACCCGACCCCGAGCGATTAATTCTTCTGCTTTGCGCCGCGAAGCGATTCCGGCCCGAGCCATAATTTTTTGCAAACGTTCAGCCATGCGTGCATCGTACCGGGAATTCAAGGCGAACAGGCTTTTCGCGGATGAAATCTCAGCGAATCTCGTAAGCACCAATGTCGATTCCGGCCCCCTGTGGGCGCAACCGGCGTTCAATGTCCTCTTTGGCGCTCAAGCTCGAGTTGCCTTTATCTACGGCTGGGCTGTCATTCGCGGGCCGAAAATTGTATTTGGCCGGATCGATCAGTTTGGGATTGCCAAAAAAGTTTTGATTCGGATCGATATCGGATTTTAAGCCGCCAAAAATCAGGTTGTTTTTGATGATTTGCGTGCCCGGCTCGGTTGCGATAAGCGAGTACCGGTTCACACCTTTGCGGCCCGACATCGGCATGATGATGTTGTTGAAAACCCGCACGTCGCTGGCCTCGAACACCGTGATCTCACCTTCAGGTGTCGCGGCCTGATAGGAATTGTTCAGCGTGTTGTTGTTCAAAATGTCCACGTGATCGCTTTTGAACACGTGAATGCCTCGCGCCCCATTGTTGAACGAAACGTTGTTCTCGATCAGTGTGCGGCCCTTGTACGCGCCGTTCGTGGACCCAAGCTGCTCGTTTCTCGAGTCATCAACAATGATGCCATTCCCGTCCGTGATGACCCGTTTGCTCGGATCGGGGTCGCTGTACAAAAATGGAATCAGGTTCTGCGTGTCCGAAACGAAGTTGCGTCGCACGATCATTTTCGTGGCCCTCGAATTGTCGCTGTTCCAACTTTGATACAAGGAAATGCCGCTCGTGTTGTACGGCGAGTAGTACGCGGTCGAGTAAATCACGTTGTCTTCGATGGTCAAGTAATCGGCGCTGCCCGAACCGATGCCGCTGCCCGGAAAGTCAAAAACCAAGTTGTTGCGCACAATCACGTGATGTGGTCGGTTCAGCAGTTGATCATATGGTGGTGCGACCGAAATGCCGCCACCGCTGGTGGTGGGGTTGTTGTCGTTGCTTTGTTCACGTTGGGCGTACTCGAGCGTGACCTGTTTGAGATTGCCCTGACAGGTGAAGCCATCAACGATGATGTACGAGGCTTGCACCTTGATCGCTGACCAATTGACCGAATCAATTTTGGGTTTCTGACCGGGGTACGCCATCATCGCAATCCAGGCGTTGGCTCGCCCGGAATTTTTGATGGTCACGACATCGGCCAACGGGTAATACTTTTTCGAGTACGTGCCGTTTTTGACCAAAACCGTGTCGCCTGGCTGGGTCAGGTTCATGGCGCTTTGCAGGTCCGGTAAGGCTCGAGTTTCAGACAAACCATCGTTGCCGTCCACTCCGTTTGGTGCGACAAAAAGCACACGTCCAGTGATGTTGACCCACAACGCAGAGGCTTGACTCAGTACGGCAGCACCCGCCGCGAATGCCTTCACGGTGAAGGCATGGCTGGCCTGTTCGGTTTTGACGAACAACGCCTGCGCCACAAACGGGGCTTGCGTGTCCACACCGATGAGGCGACCATCTTGAAAGAATTCGACTCGAGTCACGTTCGGGGCGGCCTGGGCCACGATTTTAACCAGGGCTGGCCGGGTGATCTGCGCAACAGAAAGGTACAGTACAGGTATGCTCGCGGCTTGGGCTTGTAAATCCGACGTTGTGGGTTTCACTGCACCCGAGGGGACATCGCTCGAGGGGCCTGCGCAAGAGGCGAAAAACACTGTGCAAAGCAACCATTTTAGATTCATGGTTCGACGTTACGGGCCAAGCGTGTGGAGAGCGTGATGTGGACGAGGCGCAGGTGTGAGGTGATTCTTGGAACGTCTCGAGATTCAGGCGTTGCTCTTAAATCCCGTGCAGTCCGGTCGTGGATTTCGTCACCGGAGCCCCGCTCGAGCCCGCGAACGCATTGATCTCTTCGATGAACCGTCCGAACAGGTAATTGCTGTCGTGCGGTCCCGGGCTCGCCTCCGGGTGGTATTGGACGCTGAAGACCGGGTAGCGCACGTGCGCCATGCCCTCGAGCGAGTTGTCGTTCAGGTTGATGTGCGTGATTTTGAAATGGTCTTTGACGCTGTCGGCATCCACCGCGTAGCCGTGGTTTTGGCTGGTGATTTCTATTTTGCCGGTCAGCAGGTTTTTGACCGGTTGATTGCCACCACGGTGTCCGAATTTCATCTTAAAAGTTTTGCCACCGACCGCCAATCCCAGAATTTGATGCCCGAGACAAATTCCAAATGTCGGCAACAATCCCAAGAGTTTCCAGGCGGTTTCGTGCGCGTAGGTCGGGGCACTCGGATCGCCGGGACCGTTGGACAAAAATAATCCTTGAGGTTGCAACGCCATGACTTGCGCCGGCGTGGTTTTGGCCGGCACCACGATGACTTCGGCACCGACTTGCGCCAGTTTTTTGATGATCGTGTGTTTGATGCCGAAATCCATGAAGACGATGCGTTTGCCGGTCTGAAGGGTTGGCCAGACGTACGGCAGTTCGGTCGTGACTTCCGGCATCATGTCGCGCCCGTCGATGTCGTCGTGGTGTCGCGCCCTCGAGACGAGCAAGGCCTCCTCGTATTGCGAGAATTCGCCGAACGGATCTTCCGGGTGCGTGAAGCTGCGGTGTGCGATCACGCCTTTGACCACACCGCCCTGCCGCAAACGTCGAACCAGGGCTCGAGTGTCGATACCGGCGATGCTGACGACTTTGTGATCTGTCGTGAATTGCGCGAGGCTATCGGTGGCGCGAAAGTTGCTGTGCGTTTGCGTGAATTCTCGGGCGATGAAGCCGCGCACGAATGGGCGGTTGGATTCCATGTCATACACGTTGATGCCGTAATTGCCGATGTGCGGGTAGGTCATGCAGACGATCTGGCCGTTGTAGCTCGGGTCGGTCATGATTTCTTGGTAGCCGGTCATGCTGGTGTTGAAGACGACCTCGCCGACGGTTTCGCCCCGGTGTCCGAAGGCGTACCCACGGTAGACGGTTCCATCTTCTAGCGCGAGGACGGCGCGTTCTCGTTTCAGCATTTTTTCCTCCAGAAGTATTCAGTAATTCAAGCCGAAGTGCATAATCATGCAAGCTCGAGCTTCATCATACAGGTTCATGGGTTGCAGGCAAAATCTGAATTTCAAGCGAGACAGGGCCAAAAGTATGTTGACCCTGAATTTTCCCCGTAGCTCGATCAAAAGAACAACGAATTTGTCACCCCTGCGAAGTAGCGACCCAAGCCCGAAGGTGCTGCCGTGGGGTCAAGAAGGGGGTAGCCGCGAATGCGGCGGGGGTCGCGCACAAGCAAGTCCTCA
>JAYURE010000931.1:0-7109 GCA_043756345.1 Deinococcales bacterium
TGAAACGAATGAAAGAATTCCGGGCCGCGTACAAGAACCGTCCGGGCTTCAAACCCGAACCGGTTGTCGTTCAGCACCCGCTTCTCAAAGAGATGGGCATTGTCAAGATGATCCTGACGAACCTCGAGATCAACTGGAACGTCTCGATGAAGGACAGCGTGCCGGTCACGATCCAACTCACGAACATCACGCCTCGAGTCGAGAAGGCCGTGCCGCCCAAAACACCCGGCACTCGAGCACCCGGCACTCGAGCGGATGGCACAATCGCACCGCCTGCAACGGCGAAACCGGGCGAGGCGAAAGCAGGAACGAAAGCGCCCGCGAGCATCAAACCGAACTCGGTTGGATTGCCAGAATCAAACGAGATCGCCGGTCAACCAAAGGCAGCACAGCCACAAGCGCCCGGAATTCCAGGACCGAAACGGTAAAAACCGAGATCACGAATACCGTCCATTCAATGGACGGAATGAGGGTGTGGATTGAATCCACACCCCTGAAACAAACCAGAAAACGAGGTGTGAGACATGGCATTCAGAATTCAAGGCGAGTTCAACCTGAAGGATAAAGCCTCGAGCAGCCTCAAAGAAATCGGCGGCGCACTCCGAGGCGTGCGCAACGATGGCGCTCAAGTTGGCGGCGTGCTCGGCAGGACCAGCGGCGCACTGCGCAATGCAGGCTCGAGCGCGAACAGGGCCGGTCAAGAGGCACGCTCAGGCGCTCGAGGCTTCACGGCGTTCGGACAGGCCGCGCAACGTGCCGGGAACATGGCATCACAGGCGGCACGGCGGGCCGGGGATGCGTGGCAGACCAGCGCGAACACGATTAAGGGTGCTGGGAACGGTTTGCGGGCCGGACTGACTGGCGTGTTCAACCTGCCGAATGCCTTGCTCGCGGGTGGCGTGGGCTTGGTGGGCAAATCAATCATTGACGCGGTGGGATACAAAGAACAAAGGCTGGTCGGCTTGAAGATTCTTTTCGGAAACGCAACACTTGCCGCTCGAGCGTATGCGTTCGCTGAAAGTGAAGCATCGAAATCCCCGTTTGAAACGACCTCGGTTCTTGAGAGTGTGCAGGGATTGAAAGCCTGGGGGTTCACTGCCGAAAAGATTCCGAACACGTTCCGAGCGATTGCGAACGCCGCGTCCGGGTTGAGCCTTGGTGATGTTGGCTTGTCGGCCTTGACTGAAGTTTTTGGACAGATCAGAACCTCGCAGACATTGACTCTTGGGGACACGAAGCAATTGCAAACAAGGGGTTTCGATGCGTTCGGAGCGTTGGCAAAACGATTCAACGTCACTAAGGCCGACATCGGCAAGATGATTAGCAAAAGACAAATTGCGGGCGAAGATGCCGCGAACATCCTGCTCGAGTTTGCCGCCAAAAGATACAAAGGCTCGAGTGATGCACAGGGCAAAACCATCTTCGGGCTTGCCAGCACCCTGAAGTCTCGGCCGTTCGAGTTGTTCTCGAGCCTGGACGCGAACAAAGAATTGAAGCCGTTCAAAAGCGTGCTCGAGAACCTGAGCACCCTGACGGATTTCAAGAACAATCCGACCGGCAAGAAGATCGCGGCCCGCTTCCAGCAAAGCATGGGCTTGCTCTTCAAGGGCGCATTCGGTGGCCTCGCCCGGTACTCAAAACCCGAAGAGGTTGGCAAGTTGCTGGACACGGTGTTCGACAAGCTCGACATGGCAACCTCGTGGCTTTCCAAGAACGGCCCGAGCATCGTCAGCGGCTTCAAATCGTTCTTCGGTGGCATTGGCGACACGATCAACGGTGTGCGCAGCACGGTCGAATGGTCCATTGGTGCGTTCAAGCAACTCACCCCGACACTCGAGAAGCTGGGTTTGCTGAAACCGTCGGGCATGTTGGGCGGTGAATCCCGAAGTGGCAAACTGATCGGTCCCGGCTCGAGCGGCGGTGTGGGGGGCGTGCTGGGCGGGATGTTCGGCAAGCTGGACTTCGCCCGGATCGGCGGCATGTTGGCCTCTGGCATCTTCGCGGGCGGCGCTCTGAACGGCGTGCTGGGCGGCATTCCTGGCGACCTGCTCAAACTTCCTGGCGACCTGCTCAAATCGGCGGGAGAGAAAGCGTTCGGGGCATTGCAGGGCAAGATTGCGGAGAAGTTCAGCTTCGGCGGTGGCGACGTTCAGAAGGTGTTTGTCACCAACATGGGCGGGCTGGGCGGTTCGGGAAGTGGGCTGGGCGGCGGATCGCCTCGCGGTCCCGGTGCTGGACCAGGTGGCCCGCGTCCCGGACCAGGCGGTGCTCGAGGTGGCTTCCTGTCTCGAGTTGGGAATTTGCTCAGCACCGACCTGACCCCGATTGTCAGGAACGGCATGACTCGCTTCAGGGCCGGACTGTCCCGAACCTGGCAGGCGTTGAACCCGGCGAACATTGCCACGGCGTTCAGGAACGCCTCTCGAGGCATCGGCGCGGGCATCTTGCGCGGCGCTGGGAACTTCGCGGGCCGGTTCACGCAATCCATGACGCGGTTCTTTCCAACGTTCGGCAATCTGTTCAGGCGCGGTGCGAGTGTTGCCCAGAACGTGCTCGGCAGGCTGCCAGCGATGCGCTCGGCAATGGTGAACATGGTGACTCGAGTTCGTCAGGACGGGTCACTGCTCGCGGCCCGCATCGGGCAGGGTTTGACCAGCACCGGCAGGCGAGTTGGTTCAAGCCTGCTTGGGTCTGCAACCCGGTTCGGCTCGAGCCTGACTGGAGTGTCCCGAACCGTTGGCGCGAGCCTGTTGACCTTCGGCGCTCGGTTTGGCGCGAGTGTGCTCGGGTTCGCCACGACCCTCGGGACAAATTTGGTTGGGTTGGGCGCTCGGGTGGGTGCTTCGATGATTGGATTCGCGGGGACGTTCTCGGGCGGGCTTGCTGCCTTGTCTGGGACGATCCTCGGCAAGCTCGGCATGGCGGCGGCTGCGTTCGGTGCAGGTTGGGCGATTGGCACGGCCCTGAACGGCGTGAACACCGGAGGAGTCAACAACGAAACGGGCGGCTCGAGAACCCTGGGTTATGACGTGCAGGAAAGCTTGCGCTACACCTTCATGGGTGGCGCGAAGGCCGATCAGGACGCGCAAGATGCCGAGAATCGAATGTTCGCCGCGCAGATGAAACGCAAACGCGAACAGAACCTGAAGCTCCGAAAGGCCGGTCAAAGCAACGGGGCGGCCTACGGCGCGGGCCTGACGAACGGCGTGCGGTCTGGGTTGCCCGGAGCGAACCAGGCGGGCAAATCACTTGGGGATGCGACCTCGGACGGCACGCGCAAAACCCTTGATGTTCGCAGTCCAAGCCGTGTAGCGCATCATTTCGGACGGATGTATGGCGCTGGACTCGAGGGCGGATTGCGTGGGCATCTGAAGCCCGTTCAGAGGGCAGCGCAGACGCTCGCGGCGGCAGCGGCGGTCAGTCCGGTCATGGCGGGCCTTGGCGGGTTCGGTTCCGGGCCGGACTCGAGCGCGAACGTACAGGCCGGTTTGCAAGTTGCCAGACCAGCGGTTCAGGTTGGCGTTCAGGCCGGACCAGGCGGTGCTCGAGGGGCCGGAATTCAGGTCACGGTGAACTTTAGCGGCGGGATCAACCTGGGCGGCGCTACATCTCCGAAGGCCGGTCAGGAGATCGCGCAGGCGGTCAAACAGCAAACCACCGCAGCGGTTGAGCAGGCGGTACTCGAGGCGTTTGAGCGAATGGCGATGCAGATGGGCGGGCAGGTTTGACCGCGAAGTGATACGGCCTGCAACACCCGAAGAACCCTGCGCGGAACGCAAGAATCACGTTCGAGAAGACCCGGCGATGTTACGGAACTGCAACGCATTGCAACACGAAAAAGAACCGCTCGAGGCTGGAATGCTCGAGCGGTTCTTGTGTGCGCTGCTGGGAAGATCACGTCATCACTTTGCAGTTTGGGCCTTCCGAGCCTCACGTTTTGCTTGCAGGCGGTCACGCTCGAGCCTCATCTGTTCTTGCTGGTAGCGGGCGATGGCATCGGCAGTCACGTACCGTCTGCCGTTGTAGAACGTCTCGAGTTCGCCCGAGTTGATCAGGTTGTAAAACTTGTCATGCTTGATGCCGAGCACGGCCTGGGCCTGCTGCGCGGTGTAAACCTGATTGGCGGTGTGGGCTTGGGTTGGTTTGGCTTGCATGTGTTCATCTCCTTGTCTTTCGTCACGGCCCAAACTCGATCACGTGCTCACGGACCACTTTGCCGGTCGAATCGATCACGATGCAGTCCCCGTCACTGTCGCCGTTCATGATCAATGCAACGAACCCGGCTTCATTCCTTGGGTAGCCCATCTTGATGACCTCTCGAACCGTGACCCGAACATCCACACTCGCATCTGGGAACACCGTGCGGATCGCGGTCAGGGCCGCTTGGGTTGCGTCAGGCTCGAGGCTCCGGGCAATTCTCAAGAAGCGCACGCACAGTTCGCTGTACCGCCTGCGTTCGGTTCCCCTGAGTTTCATGCCGTGATTGGTCCTGCCATGCCAGCGGCGTTTTGGTTGATTGCCAAACCCGGCAAGGTGAAGCTCGAGCGCGGTACTGATCGCGGCTTGAGCGTCGGGTGTGTTGGCATTCTTCTTGGTTTCAAACCACACCTGAAAGATTTGCCTGGGGAGTTTGGTTCTTGTTACCATGTCAGGCGGATTCCGGGTCGGGTTCTTTCACCACATCACTTTTGTACTTGCCGTTCATGATGCCCGCGAAGAACGTGGCCTCTTCCAAATCCATGCCGTACATCGTCATGACCTCTTCAGGCGTGATCGGTGTCGAGTGTGGTTTGGGTGTTGCTGGCATGGTTTTCGCAGGCATCTGGGTTTCCGTCCTTTGGTGCTGCTCGTGGGGTTACTTGCTCGAGGATAAGCTGGGCAGCTTCAAACTGCATTGAACGCCATGAATGCGATTCTGACCTGCTACCAGCGCCTCGAGCGGGTCAAATGCGCTTTCGTCAATGTCGGCCTCGAAGGTCAGTTCGGCGGTGAGGTTGCATTCGGACCATTCCAGCCCGCCTTCGGTGGCAGCGGTGTGGATTCGCTCAAGCATCGCCTCGAGCGTGATGAGGCTCGAGGCGTTCACGGTGACGGTTGCAAACGGTTGGATGACTTTGGGCATGGTCAGACCCCTGAACGCTTGAAGGCCGTCTGAACCCATTGCAGCGGCCCGTGCTCGAGTTCACACACGCTATTCGCCATGACCTCGAGCACGTCACGCTCAACACCAACGGCTTGCCAGTGCCGCGCCCAGGCCATCACAGCGGGCCGTAAGAGGTCGTTCAGGTGCTCGCGGGCCGCGTCGCTTTCGGCGTGTTCGGCGGCGCACGTCGGGCAGAGTAGCGCGTGGTGCGCTGGGTGCTCGAGGACGAAACGGCTTTCCTCACCGCAGGCGGTGCAGGCGCGAATCTCGCGGGTTTCAAGGTCAATCATGATTCACGCTCGAGACGGGCAGGCCGGGATTCGGGAAGCTGGGGCGGGTTCACGACGGCTGTGCTTCGCTTTACGTTCATCGACAGGCCGTCGATCCGGTCTTGCGATTTGATGAATCCCTCGAGTGCCGAAAAGTTTTCAGTGTCGTAGGAGAAGAATTCAAGTTTGACGGTGAGATCGCACGCGCCCCAATCGAGATGACCGGCTCGAGCAGCGGTGTGAACTTTGGCAAGGAACGCTTCGAGGGTGAGGGTGGTGTCGGTGCAAAACTTGATTTCGTAATTGTGACGGTTCACGGTGGGCCTCCGGGGGTGTGATGGGGTGAGGCTCAAGGGTGTCCACTGAACAGACACCCCTCGAGCGTGCCGGGTTCAGGCGGGCAGGTTCCAGACCATCGGCGTGAGTCGAATCTTGCCAAGTGGCACGAGTTGCAACGGCGCGGCATCCTCCTTGGCGAGTGCGTGAATCAGCGTCTCGAGTTCGGCTTTGGGGCCTTCCCAGGCTTCGTGTGAGATGGCCTGGGCGCGGCCCGTGCCGTCTCGCATCAGGACCCACACGAGGGGGTTCTCGTCATCGTCCTCAGCGATCCCGCCTGACCAGAGCATCGCGGGCTGTCCGTTGACGGTACAGGCCCGCATGGGCATGAGGCGTTCGTTGTTGATTGAGAAGCGGGTGATATCGATGAATTCGGGTTCTTCGGTGCTTTCAACGAATTGGTGCGGGCTGTCTGGGTTCATGCTTGTACCGTCTTTCTGAGCTTGCGCTCGAGCAGCGAGAGGACGAAGGGCGAGGCGGGCAGGGTTGCGGCGAAGGTATCGGACTCGAGGACCAGGCGCGGGCCGGTCGGTGTTGGCTCGAGGCGGGTGTGGATCGGTTCGAGGTCACGGGCGAAGATGACGCGACCCTTTGGAGTGTCAACAGTGCGGCCTGACCAGGCGGTTGAGCCTGCCTCGGGCGTGCCGGACCATGAACCGGACCCGGTGAGCTTCAGGGTCCGGTTCATGGGTTTTCCCGAGGTTTTCCCGCGTGATAACCCAGGTTTTCCCGCACGGGGTTCTTGCGTGCTGTGCGAGGAATTCGGGGTTTTCCCGGTTATCCCGCGCGTTTTAGCGTTACCGGTGGGCAGGGGCTTCATGCCCCTACCGCCGTGCCGTACTTGGCTTGAATGTATTGGACTTCGGTGTTGGTGAACATGACTTTGCGGTTGTTGCTGCTGGCTTCGATGATGGCGAAGATGCTGCCGCGTTTGATTTGCTCGAGAATGGCGTTCCAGTCGGAGACGGTGAGGTTGCGGTATTTGCTGATCGCGCTGCGGGTGTTTATCATGGCTGTGATCCTTTTAACTCTGGATTCCGAAGCACCTCTTCTTCGCGGGGGTCGGTGCTTTGGTGTCAATATATTACTACTCTAAGCAGGATAAGTCAATAGCGTATAGTAATAGATAAAGCATGATATAGTGCTTCTGGGGTATATGCCCCAGAATAGGAAGGTGTCTACTGTGAAATGGCGAATCAAAGCGTTCCTGACCGAGCACAGCATTACCCCGTATCGGGTCTGGAAGGAATCAGGGCTGGCCCAAAAAACCGTCTACACGTTGGCGCATGACCGAGGGGATCGCGCCGATCTTAGGACGCTTGGCGCATTGGTGGATGCCCTCGAGCGTCTGACCGGAAAGC
>JAYURE010000932.1:0-2573 GCA_043756345.1 Deinococcales bacterium
CCTCGAGCCGCGTTGTGAAAAGCTCGTCCCGTTCACAGCTTCACCTCTTGCTTAACACCAACAATGCCGCCGGGTCGGAACAACAAAAACGCAATCAGCATCGTGAAGACAATCGCATCACGGTAAGGCCCGAGACCCCATTCGCTCGGTAAGCTTTGAATGAAAACCTCGAGCGCCCCGAGTGTGAATCCACCGATGATCGCGCCGGGAATTGATCCGAAGCCACCGATGATTGCGGCGACGAAGGCTTTCAAGAGTGGCGTGAATCCCATGTGCGGTTCGACCACACCCGCCTGTGCCGCCCAGAGCACGCCAGCCAGTCCAGCGAAACTCGAGGCCATCACGAAGGCGACGACGATGACGGTGTTGACGTTGATGCCGACGAGATAACTCGCGGTCAGGTCTTCGGCGGCGGCCCGCATGCCGAGGCCAATTTGTGTTCGTGTCACGAACCAGGCCAGAAAAATCAGTGCGATCAGTGTCAACGAGAACGTCAGTAGGTTGATGCTAGTGAAGGTGATCCGACCGTCATTGAAACTGAACAGCGTGTTCATCCAGTCTGGCAGTGGAAAATTGCGCGGGCTCGAGGTGAACAAAAGAATGCCAACATTCTCGAGGATGTAGGTCAGGGCAACGCTGGTCAGCAGCATGGTCACGTCGGGTGCTCCTCGCACGGGACGGTACGCGATGCGTTCAATCACGATGCCGATGACGGCTGAAATCACAATGCCGAGCAGCACCGCCAGCAAGAATGGCACGCCCGCGAGTTGCATCATCAGCGTGCCGAACGCGCCGACCATCATCATGTCGCCGTGCGCAAAATTGGTCAGGCGAAGCAGCGAGAAAATGATCGAGAGACCGACCGCGACCAGCGCGAACAAACTGCCCTGCGAAACCGCATTGATGAATTGTTGCAAAACGTACTCGAGTAGGTTCAAGTGTGACCACCGCCCAAGTAGGCTTGTGCCACACGTTCGGAATTCTGTCGGAGTTCGCTGGCGCTACCCTCGAGGACGATCTCGCCGGTGCGTAAAACGTAAGCGCGATCTGCAAGCTCGAGTGCGATGTTCACATTTTGTTCGACCAGTAAAATCGTTGTGCCTGCACGTTTGAGTTCGGCGAGCGTGGCGAAAATCTGTCGCACGATCAACGGCGCAATGCCCAAACTCGGTTCGTCGAGCAATAACATTTTGGGTCGGTTCATCAAGGCTCGAGTCAATGCCAGCATTTGCTGTTCGCCACCGGAGAGCGTGCCTGCCGTTTGCGATTTGCGTTCGCGCAAAATCGGAAACATGCTGAACACGCGTTCGAGATCAGCAGCAATGTTTTCTTTGTCACGGCGTTGACTCGCACCCAATCGAAGATTCTCGAGGACCGTCATGCCAGGAAAGACGCGCCGACCTTCTGGACTGTGCGCAATGCCGAGCGCCACAATTTGCGTTGGATTCAGTTTTGAAATCGTCTGACCGGAGTACGTGATGCTGCCCGATTTTGCTTTGACCAACGCTGAAATTGCTTTCAGCGTCGTGCTTTTTCCCGCACCGTTCGCACCGAGAAGCGCGACAACTTCGCCAGGATTCACCTCGAGCGATACATTCCTTAACGCCCGAACCGGGCCGTAATTGACCTCGAGCTTCTCGAGTTTCAGAAGGGCTTCGGTCATGCGTGGCCTCGAGATCGTTTGTGTTGTGTTGGTTCATTGGATGTTCTGGCGAGGGCGAACACAGGGTTCGCCCCTACAACATTTCTGTAGGGGCGAACTCCATGTTCGCCCTTCCGAAGCGAGGACAAATTCAAATTCACGCGGCTTCCTCGCTCGCGCCCAGGTACGCTTCACGCACTCGAGGGTTGGCTTGCACTTCTTTCGGCGTGCCTTCACCTATCGTTTGTCCGTAGGCAAGGACTTGAATCCGTTCGCACAAATTCATGATCAGTTCCATGTCGTGTTCGATCACGATCACGGCGAGGTTGTAATCGTTGCGAATTTTTTGGATCAACTCAAGCAATGCGCGTGTTTCGCTCGAGTCCAGTCCGGCGGCGGGTTCGTCGAGCATCAGGAGTTTGGGTCGTGTCGCCAATGCTCGAGCAATCTCGAGGCGGCGTTGATCGCCGTAGGGCAGACTTCCGGCTTTGTCGTGCCCTCGGGATGTTAGCCGCACCAAATCCAGCAACTCGAGTGCGGTGTCGTCTATCGCTTTGGCTTGCGTGTTCATGCCGCCAAAAAGGGCTTGCGCCAGGTTGATCGGGTGCCGAAGTTGCGCACTGACGCGAACGTTTTCGAGCACGCTCAAATTTTTGAACAACCGTGTGCCTTGAAAGGTTCGTGCAATGCCAAGCCTGGAAATGCTTGCTGGCTCGAGTCCACTGATGTCTTTTCCTGAAAGTTTGACCGTGCCGCTGGTCGGTGGCAGGAAGCCGCTGATGACGTTGAACAGCGTGCTTTTGCCGCTTCCGTTGGGGCCAATCACGCCGATCAGTTCGCCCGCATTGACGCGCAGGGTATGTCCTTGCAAGGCGATCAGGCCTTTGAAGGCTTTGGTCAGGCCGGTCGTCTCGAGCAGTGGCACAGTGTT
>JAYURE010000933.1:0-7100 GCA_043756345.1 Deinococcales bacterium
GCTCGATCACTCCAGGTGTGATCCCAATGAAAAAGAAGTGTCGCCAGTGCCAGAAGACAACGCTCAAGGCGGCGATTCCACGCAACACATCGAGGGTATAAAACCGCATTCTTAGATCACTTGCACTCTTTAACACTTAAATATCCACCCCAATGCACTTTGCTCCGTTTGGCCACATCCGCATCGAACACGAATGTTTTTAATTTCTATCAGATTGAGACAGCCTTTCGACGAGATGCCGAGTAAATCTACCAGGATAGGTCCAGTTCATCTCAAAGTTCATCTCACCCCGATATGAACGCATTAAGCAATCTGGTTCATTGAAACCCGCTATTGCTCGCATTGCAGATGTCCCAGAAAAACGCGGGTTGATCTCGAACGGAATAAATTGCTGACCATTCCAGCGGCCCTGAATGTTCAATGGACCAATCGAACCCAGCGCTCGGGCAATCTCTGTGGCCGTCTCGAGTACCGGTTCAAACGTGGTGATCTCGCCCTGGGATACGCCTGAAGACACGACCAACCTCGAGCCGAAACGATCTTGTCCTGTGCGGTTGATCACGCTAATCTTGTTGGAAATCCCGGACGCGATAAACCGGCGAATGCCAAATTTTCCAATCAAATCACCAGTCGGCGAGTGCAGCACGCCGACGGTGTACTCGTCTTCAGCGGTGCCAATGTATTCTTGTATCATTGGTTCGCCCTTGTTTTTCAAAATGTAATTCACAAAAAACTCGAGTTCTTCACGGTCTTGCGCAATGAACACCGAAGCTGATCCCGCACCAGATTTTGGTTTGATGATGAACGGAAATTGCTCGAGTGGATGTTCACGGGTTTTGTAATCGCTGAGAGAATATGTCTTTGGCACTGCAAATCCAAGCTCGATCAGCAACGGAAACGTTTTTTCTTTGTCCAAACAATTCTGGATGATCTGGAGCGAGTTGGCCAACAAAACCGCACCAAGGCGTTTTAATCTTTCCCGATGTTCGACCAAACGCACCAACTCTGGTTCGCTGCCAGGAATAACAAATTCAATCTGGTATTCCTGAACGATCTGTTCGATCTGTTGAATGTAGTTTTCAGCGTTTGCCGCAGGTACCTCGAGAAATTCATGAATCAACGCTTCTGGCACGATGCTTTTTTTCATGCTCGAGGCGACCACAAAGTAGTCGCTGGCCTTGTGCTGCAAGGCTTTGCAAACCTGTCCGCCGACAGATTCCGAACTGACCCCTGTGACCAAGACCCGTGTCGTGCTCATGAAGCGGTTGCCTCCGAATGTGTCCGACTGAGAATATCTATCACGCTCTGATCCCATCCTTTTTGTCTCAGGGATTGCTGATATGACTCGAAAGCATATGTGGTTCGTCTCAGTTCAATCTGTCGTGTTTGCAAATCCAGAATTGCATACGCGGGACCGGAATTGTAATCTCGAGGTTGACCAACCGAACCTGGATTGATCAGCAAGCCTTCTCCAAGTTTGCGTTTCAATGGTCTGTGGGTGTGTCCAACAACGAAAATATCATTTCGTTCCAAGTGGATTTGATCGAGCAATTCAGAATCTGGGTAAAGGTATTGTTCTTCGTTCCAAGGATTCGCGTGCCTGATGGTCACTTGAAGTTCATCCCAGAAAAAGCGCATTTCGATTGGCAATTGCGACAACCACTCGAGGTGTGATTTCTTGAGCACTTCCTTGGTCCAGTCGATCCGGTATGCTTGACGATGTTCTGGTTTTGGTTCCAAGTGTCCTGTGACGTAGGCATCGTGGTTTCCTCTGATCGTGGGTATGCGTAAATCGCGCAGCAACTCACAGACTTGGTTGGGTTCGGAGTAATACCCGACGACATCACCGCAGCACAAAATCATGTCGCAAGATCGAACCTCTGATATGACCGACTCGAGCGCGGGTAAATTTGCGTGGATGTCCGAAATGAATGCGATTTTCACGCAAACCTCGCGCTGGTGGCAAGCAATCCGTTGCGTAGCGAGACTTCTGGTGTGTATCCAAAAGCAGAGTTCGCTTTGTTGTTCGGGTACAGTCCACGGTACGAATCCTGCGGATCGTCCTGTCCCGAAAAAGCAATCAAGTCTTGAGATTGCCGGTAGCACTCGAGACACTGACGGGCCAACTCGTGCATACTGGTCGATTCCCCGGCAGTGAGATTAAAAACTCCAGCAGCCTGATTTTGCAACGCCAATCGAACACCTCGAGCGACATCCGTTTCAAAAATAAAATCCTGACTTCGTTGCCCTGAACCCATTAAGGTCAATTGCTCGCCTCGAGAAGCTTGACGCAAGAATCGACTGACTACGGTTTCTGATCGATAACCCGGCCCATACGGGGCAGATATCCGCAATGATGCTGCCTTGATGCCACTGGCCGCTGCAATCATTTCAACAATGCCCTCACATTGAAGTTTGCTGAGGGCGTACAGATTCTTTGGGGCAGTCTGCTGGTTTTCGTCACACGAATGATCAGCATAGCCGTAGACACTGCAACTTGAGAGAAACACAAAATGTTTCACGTTTTGAGCACTGGCCCACTGAGCAAGTTGCAATGTCATTTGCTGATTCTCGAGAAAAACTCGATTTTCTTCTGTTGCCCCTGGCAGCAAAGCGGCAGCATGCACTATCGCATTGAATGGACGATCTGGATCGAACTGAGGTCCAATCGCTTGCAGCAAATCCAGCCACAAATTCTCAGAATCGTTTTGCGATGTTTGTCTTGAGGCTGCAATGACTTCGTGATCGTACTGGCGCAGTTCACGAACGATTGCTGAACCCAGAAAGCCTGCTGATCCAGTCACCAGAACGCGCATTTTTAAGTGACCTGACTTTGCAATACTGGCGGTTGAATCAAGGCAACAACATTTTCCACCACGTATTGTTGCTGCTCGGGTGTAATCCCTTCAAACAATGGCAAGGTGAACGCTCGAGCAAACACAGCATCCGCATTTGGGAAATCACCCAGCCGATACCGATACCGTTTCTGATAGTAATCAGTCAGTGGCATGTGCCAAGTGCCAATGTTCGTCTCTATGCCTTCGACACGAAGATCCGCAATCAATTTGGCTCGGTTGGCTGCGGCATCCTCGGGCAGCAAGGTCACATACGATTGGTAGACGTGCTCCGAACCGTTCGGGACCGTTGGTGCTTGCAGACTCGAGTCTTGTAGCAATTGATCGTACCGTTTGGCTGCCGCCTGTCGCGCCCTGACCACACGTTCGAGTTTCGCCATTTGCGTCACACCCAAAGCCGCTTGAAAATCGGTCATGCGGTAATTGAATCCTGGCATGACAAATTTGGGTGTGCTCGAGTCCGGGTCCAGACCGTGGTTGCGCAGGACTTTCAAACGCCAGGCCATCTCGGGATCGTTGGTGGTGATGATGCCACCTTCGCCGGTCGTGACGGCTTTGCGTGGGTGAAAACTGAACGATCCCATCACGCCCCAACTGCCTGCCTTTCGTCCTTGCTGACTGGCGTTCAAAGCGCAGGCGGCATCTTCGATCACGGGCAGACCGTACTGTTCGGCAATCTCGAGGATGCGGGGCATGTCTGCCATCAGTCCGAACGCATGAATCGGGAGTATGGCTTTGACCCGTCGCGCCGTGTCACGGTTTGCCATCAACCGTTCAAGGGTGTCTTGCAGGCTTTGGGTGCTCATGTTGAACGTGTCCGGTTCGATGTCGGTGAAGACGGGTTGCGCCCCACAAAGTTCGATCACGTTTGCGGTGGAAAGCCAGGAGTAGCTGGTGGCAATCACAATGTCGCCGGGTCGAACATCCAGCGCGAGCAGGGCCAAATGCAGTGTCGCCGTTCCGTTTGAGACGGCGACCGCAAACTTTGTACCGACCTGATCTGCAACCGCTTTTTCAAACGCGATCACGTTCGCACCTTGAATCAGAAATCCTGTCTTGAGCACATCTTGGACGGCTTTCAGGTCGTCCGCTTCAATGCTGGGGATGCTCAGTCGGATCATGTCTGCTCGAGTTGGGTTCTGAAGTATTCGGCGGTGTATTGGATGCCTTCATCCAAATCCACGAGTGCTTCAAAATCCAGCAGTTCTCGGGCTTTGGTGGTTTGCGGAACTCGCAGTTCGACATCGGCGTAATCTTTTCGCGTAAAGGTGATTTTTGATTTCGAGCCGAGCACCCGCACGATGGCGCTGGCCAAACCGTAGATGGTCACGACGGCACGTTGATTGCCAACATTGAACGATTCACCAATGGCGCGTGGGTCCTCGAGCCCAAGGAGTACGGCCCGAACCATGTCATCGACGTAACACCATGCGCGTATCTGTGTTCCATCGCCATGAATGTTGATGTCTTCGTTGCGGATGGCCCGTTGAACGAAGGTACTGATTGCGCCTTCACCAACTTGACCTGGACCGTAGACGTTGAATGGTCGCACGACAACTGTTGGAAGTCCGTGTTCTTTGAAGTACGAGTATGCCAAATGCTCTTCGGCCAGTTTAGAGACTGCGTAGGTCCAGCGTGCTTCTCCAACTGCGCCCATCACGGTTGAATCGGTTTCTTCAGATCGGAAGGCTTGCCGTCCGAATACCTCACTGGTTGAGAAACACACCACCCGCTCGAGGTTGCCGAAAGTATTTGCAGCACGAAGTACATTGGCAGAGCCAATCATGTTGACTTCCATGGTCTTGACTGGACTTTTGCTAACCGTATCGATCCCTGCAATTGCGGCACAATGCACCACATGCGTCGCGTCCTGCATTGCTTCGAGGACTGCTTCGTAATCTAAGATATCGCCTTCGATCAATTTCAAACTTGGATGCTGACTGAAGTGTTTACCTTTAAGGCTGTTTCGACTCAAATTGTCAAAAAGAACAATCTGGTTTTTTTCAACCAACGTGCCAGCCAGAGTTGAACCGATAAAACCAGCTCCTCCAGTAATAAAAATCTTTTTACCTTCAAGCATGAAACTCCTGTATTTCTAACATCTACCCACGGTTCTCGAGCCATAAATCTTGTCCAAATAAATCCCAAGCCAAACGCCCTTCGTTCGGATCTGCCAAATTAAACTGCTGGTCCATGGCGTATAACAGGGTTGCCCCCTCGAGCCCAGCCTTGTACCCGTGTGCCACCCCGGATGGAATGTAAAGCTGCATCGGTTGCTCGCCAGACAAAATCACTTTGCGTTTCACCCCAGCGGTGCTCGAGCCTTGCCTTAAATCTACTAGCCAGATCATCAGTTGCCCTTGAAGCACCGTCCAGATTTCATTCTGTTCGAGTTTCGTGTGAATGTGAAAAGCATTGATGCGGTTGGCTTCGGCGCTTGAAACGCTGATCTGTTTGATCTCGAGGGCACTGGGTACATTTTGCACGGTTCCATTGCCTAGCCTTGCATATTCCATGAACCAACCGTTTTCGCTGCGGTTTTTGCGCAAGGGGTTTAGCCAAACTCCGTCTATTTGTGGCGCAGGAGGATAGCTCTCAAACTCGAGTTTCGCTTGTGCTTCGGGAATCAGTTCAATCATAGTTTGACGCTCGAGCCGTCTCCAAGAAAGAATTGTACTGTGCTGGCTTGAACTTTGGAACCGCTGACGTTGGCGCGTTCACCGAGGATGCTCGAGTCCACGCGGTTTGGAATGTTTTCCAGGCTCGCGCCTTCGATCAGGATGCTGTATTCGACTTCGCTCGAGATCACGCGTGCGCCCGCGCCGATGCTGGTGTACGGACCGACGTAACTGTTTTCGATGACCGCGTTCGCGGCGATGCTGACCGGGCCGCGAATTTTGGAGTTTTTAACCACCGCCGATGCGTGAACGAACACCTCACCGGTTAAACTCGAGCCTTCAACGCTGCCCTGCACGTCTCCTTCAAGTCTCGAGAGGATCAGCCGGTTGGCATCCAGCAAATCTTCTGGGCGGCCCGTGTCTTTCCACCAACCTTTGACTTGTTCGGCATGAACGGTTCGGCCTCGGTCCACGAGGCCCTGGATGGCATCGGTGATCTCGAGTTCACCTCGGGCGGATGGTTTGAGGTTGGCGATCACGTCGTGAATTTCGGGCGTGAACAGGTAGACGCCGACCAAAGCGAGGTCGCTGATGAATTCTTTGGGTTTTTCGACGAGTTTGACCACGCGCCCGTTGGCATCGCGCACGGCAACACCGAAGCTCGAGGGGTTGTTGACTTTGGTCAAGAGGATGCAGGCTTGCGCCTCTCCCCTGCGCCATGGGTCGAGCAAATGATTGATGCCACCGTCGAGCAAGTTATCTCCGAGGTACATCACGAACGCACTCGAGCCGAGGTAATCGCGGGCGATGCGAACGGCATGTGCGAGGCCACCGGGTTCGTTTTGGCGAATAAAAGTGAATTTCGCGCCAAACCTCGAGCCGTCTCCGAGGTGTTGGGCGACAGCATCACCGGTTTCTGGGCTGACGATCACACCAATTTCGCTGATTCCGGCCCGGGTCAAATCCTCAACCGCGTAATCGAGGTTGGCTTTGTTGGCAATCGGCATGAGTTGTTTGGCTCGGGTGTGGGTGAATGGTTGCAAGCGTGTCCCGCGCCCGCCGGAGAGGATCAGTCCTTTGAGTTGGCCCGTGGGTAGGTCTAAAGCCTGCGTCATGCACTCGCTCCAACGGTCTCGAGGCGAGCACCGTACTGCCGGTTGTAATAGGTTTGGAAGCCTTCGCTTTCGCGCACCGGCATCCAATAGTCCGGGTGCTCGAGATACCAGGTTGCGGCGGACGAAACCGCCTCTTGTGGCGTGTGCGTTGGTCGCCAGCCGAGTGCTCGAAGCTTGCTGACATCGATGCTGTAACGCCCATCGTGACCGGCCCGGTCTGTGACGTGCCGAATCAGACTGCGCGGTTTTTTCAGGGTCTCGAGAATCAATTCGATCATCTCGAGGTTGGTGATCGCGGCGTCTGCGCCGACGTTGTAAATCTCACCAATCGTGCCCTTCTCGAGTACGGCGAGTGCGCCAGTGCAGTGGTCAATCACGTGGGTGTAATCACGGATTTGCTGACCATCGCCATAGACCGGCAATGGCAACCCGAGCAGCGCATTGGTGCTGAACAACGGCACGACTTTCTCGAGGTACTGGTACGGCCCGACGTTGTTGCTGCCTCGGGTGAT
>JAYURE010000934.1:0-2568 GCA_043756345.1 Deinococcales bacterium
TGAAGCAGGTTTTTTGTGCGTCAAAAAATCGAAAATATTTTCCAGTTGTGGCACTATTGTGGCACTTTGGCTTTTATGAGAGATTATGAGTGTTTTTGAACGTTTCGGGAAAAGTAAAAACCCCGTCCAGAACGGGGTTTTCTCGTGGTGGCCCGTGCAGGGCTCGAACCTGCGACCCACTGATTAAAAGAAGCAGGAAGGTTTTTCTGAGGAATCCTGCAACACTCGATAATTGCGTCCTAGACGTGCTTTTATTGAATAGAGCAATCTGAATTTTTCTGGCATTTCCTGGGGTTTTCTAATCCTATAGCACAGGTATAGCACACAGGAATTTATCAAATCGGCGCTGCAACCCCCGGCACGCTAGGCAAACATTTCGATCTGATAGTACTGGTAAGTCGGCGTTTCTTGAGATTACGGTAAAAGTTCTTGAGGTGGAGGCCGGTTCGAACGAGTTGCACCATTCGCCAAATTCTTGCGTGATGTGTTCAAGCGTCGTGGGCTTGATACAGTTTTATGGTTGTTCACCACTTTTGATACCGCTGGCAAACTCATCCGCACCGTCCTACAGTTCAATCGTTGCGATCAAGATCTTTGTGTTGCAGACATCGTTGTCGCGGTCGAAAGTGTTGAACAGGGTGCCGGCCACGGCAACCTTTTGGCCTATCTTGATCTCTGGCAGCGCCTCGGTTGACACACCGAAGTAGAAGCCAAGGAACGGTGCGGCCACGGCCACGCAGAGGCTTTTCTCCAGGGCGTCGCGCGAGGCGTTGCCACAGATTGAAACGCTATTCTCGGCATTCAGTGCGACGAAGTACGATTTTTCGTTCGTTCGCGTCTCGAGTTCGGCGTGCAATGCCGAACAGGTTCACTTCGGTCCTCGAGCGTTTTTTGCCGTCGGCGTCGTTGAAGCTGAACATCGAGAGCGTGCCTTTGATGGTCGTGCCGAGTGGCGCTTCACTGTACGTTTCAGCGTTTTTTCCGAACAAGGTCACTGGAAAAAACCAGCTTTTGCCATCCGTTTCGCCAGCCATCGTGATGTTCAAGATGGCTTTGCCTTTGGGGCTGTAGCGAATGTCTGAGCGGCGGCTGATGGCTCCAGAGAGAATGACGGCGTTGACGACTGCGGCGGGTGTGGTTGCTGTGCTCATGATGCCTCCTGCGCGTTTCGGCGCTGTTCTCCCGGGTTTTCAAGTATCCAGTAGGATCTCTGGGGGATCACTGGTTGGCATTTTGGACTTTTGAAATGATGGGGTGGTTTTGTTGGTGCGCAATAGAAATGGCATCCGTGGGTGCGGATGCCAAGTGCCATTCGATGACTGTTTGGCTCAAGGTTTGGGTTTTGGTTGGAGCGCACACAGGTCCTCCGTTGTTGTGCTCCATTTAGACGCGCTTCCGTAACTTCCTAAAATGGCTGCCATATTGGTACTTGTCCAGAAGATGTCATTGGTACGAACTGCGTGAGGCATAACTTTTTTATTACAAACCAGATATTGAACTGAGCTGGATAGCTGTGTCGGGTTGCTGAATTGATTGCCACTGAATGGAGAGGTGATGTGGCAGCCTCGGCAGGTCCGTCCAATGACTTGTTGGTAGATCGCCCGGCTCGCGTTGTTGATGCCCCAATCTTTAACGATTGCGTCGTGGACTTGTTCATCTGGGTTTTCTGCTGTGGTTGGGTACCAAGCATTCATCAAGTCGTTGATGGGTTGTTGATCAACACTGGTATAGGTGGGCACGACATAATTTTTGTTCAAATCCTTGAACTTTGCGTGTTGGTTGGTTTTGTCCTCATCGCTCGAGAAGGTGTAGTACGTCAGGTCAAATGGCAAGAATCTGGCATTCAAGTTGCCGCCCGTGCCCGGTGGAAACATGACTTTTGTATCTGGTGACACCGGTAATGTGCCACCGTGGCAGATCATGCACAGTTGTGGCAATGGTTGATCGCCCAAGTTGTCCAGGTCGGCCCGATCAATTCTGTTGCCAGCTGCGTTGTAAGCATAGAATTTGACTACTTTTGTTGGGTCGCTTGCGCCGTCGATTTTGCTGTATTCCATGGCCACGGTGGCGACGAGTTTTGAGGTGCTGTTTGTGGGTGTGGGAGGATCTATGGTGGGTTTGATGGCTTTGATGGCATCGACATCGTCCCGGTCGACTGAAAGAATGTCCCCGTAGTTCGAGACATAACATGCGATGTCTGGATCTGGGTTTGATCCTTTTTTGACGCAGTTCATGTCGCGGCCAAAGCCAAGGTCGCCTGAATTTGCAAAGAAGACGTTCACTGTGGTGCCATCAAAACCGTTCGTTTGTCTAAAGCCGGTTACCGTGCCATCGTTGTCTGTGTCGTCAAGTTTTAACCGTCGATTGTCTGGGTCGATGGCTTTGTAGTACTGCGCGGTGTTCAAAGCGTATTGAGCCGATTGCGGATTCGGGTTTGTCTCTGAGGGCGTGAGGTTAGGTGAATAGGCTGAGTGCTGCGTTCGGTTGAAGTTGATTACTCCAGCACCGGATACAACCGCCGCAACTTCACCCGAGCATCCTCACTCCGAAACTGCCAATCAACCCGAC
>JAYURE010000935.1:0-2563 GCA_043756345.1 Deinococcales bacterium
CCAAGGCCAAACCCACCTCGAGCGCGTCATGACCGAAGCCCGAGCCGTGGTGGATGAGGCGTTCAAAGCGGGTGGAGCGTAAAGGCAGGGAAAAGGTCAAAGGTCAAAGGTCAAAGGTCAAAGGTCAAAGGAAAACCTTGAGCTTTTGTAGGGTGCGCCGTGCGCACCGTGTCGCCAAATGGTGCGCACGGCGCACCCTACCCTCGAGCACAGAAAGGATCAGATGATGGAAGATCCGAACATTCTTGTCGCTGCGGATTCAGGTATTCGGCTCGAGTCCGCCCAAGACATTCTTGACTTGATTGGTGCTTGCTGGGGCATGGACGGCGTGATCCTGCACGAGAACGATCTGGCCTTGAGCTTCTTTGATTTGCGCACGGGATTGCTCGGTGAGTTGTTTCAGAAATGCACAAATTACAATTTGCGTTTGGCGATGGTGCTACTCGAGCCAGCACTTCATGGCGAGCGTTTCAGCGAATTGGTTCACAAGCATCGAACGCACAACAAGATTCGATTTTTTGTCTCGGTTGACGAAGCAAAAACATGGCTCGGTGCTCAGTGAATAAACCTCGAGCATGCCTGAGTACGGCAACCTCTAGCGTGCCTGAGTACGGCAACCTCGAGCGTGCCTGAGTACGGCAACCTCGAGCATCATGCTGATAACTTCAGGTTTGTGAACTCGCCCCGTTGAGACGCACAATTCAAACGTGACGGGTGATCCGGTCCCCATCATCTCGAGCGCCTAAGCTCACCTCCGGTTTTGAAAGGTTCTCGGCAACGTGCGTTTTCTAACGCGCTGCACGTTGTGGTTCTTTCTTGGACTCTTAAAACTGTGGAGGTTTATTATGAAGAAATTTGTCATGCTCGGATTGCTCGCCTTGGTTCCTGCCCTCGCCCTCAAATCCAGTGCCGCAACGCAGAACATCGTGCAGATCGCTGCGGGCAACCCGGATTTCAGCACGCTGGTCACGGCCTTGACCGCCGCCGATCTGGTCAAAACGCTCGAGGGTGATGGTCCGTTCACGGTCTTCGCACCAACCAACAAGGCGTTCGCCAAGATCAAGAAGGCCGATTTGGACGCGCTGCTGGCCGACAAAGCCGCATTGACCAAAGTCCTGACGTACCACGTGGTTTCCGGCAAGGTCATGGCCGCAGATGTCATGAAGATGAACAAGCAGATGGCGAAAACCGTTGAGGGTTCCGAGTTGAAGATCTCGGTGATGGGCAAGACGGTTCGGATCAACAACTCGAAGGTGACCGCCGTGGACATCGAAGCCAGCAATGGCGTGATTCACGTGATTGACACGGTGTTGATGCCCAAAATGATGAAGTAAGAAAAGTTCCGCAAGTCTGAGACAAAGCTCGAGCCTCGCTGCAATTTGGTGAGGCTCGGGTTTTGTTTGCTGTGTGCCTCGAGCGTGACTGAGTTCGCAAGCCTCGAGCGTGACTGAGTCCGCAAGCCTCGAGCGTTAAGGTTTGTGGCTGGAGACTTTCATTTTTTAAACCTACTTTCACAAAAAGACTGTGCTGCTGTGGGTTATGACCGCGCAAATAGCCCAACATTGCTTACCCTTGACTCAGGCCCAAACTGGGCTCGAGCCTCATCAACCTTCGCCTATGAACCTTCGTCTGAAAACAGCCCTGATTGTTGGAAGTGCCAGCGTGACCCTGGCGGTCATGTTGTCATTGGTTGTTTCCAGTATTTGGCGTTCAGAATTCGATGTGCTCGAGCAGAAACACGTTGAAGATCACATCAATACCATCGAATCGGGCGTTAACGCGCAAACCGAGCAACTCATGACTTTGAATTACGATTGGTCAGCTTGGAATGCGATGTACGAGTTTGCTGGTGGTGCCAAAAATGATCTGTTAGATGCGCTGGATGACGCCGCACTGAACGATTTGCATTTGGATTTAATGTTGATTCTCAACCGGCAACGCAGTCCTTTATTCGCACAGGTCAGCACCCCGAATGGCACGTACCAGCGACTCGAGGCTGGTGCGTTTCAAGAATTACTGACGCAATTGCCGGGCACGTTGGAAGCCAAACAAAAACAGGGTTCCTGGGTGCGGATCGGTGATCAATTGATGCTGGTTGCGGTGCGACCTATTTTGCAAAACTCGGGCCGGGGCAAATCTCGAGGCATGCTGTTGACCGGACGTTGGTTGCAATCGAACATCCTGAACGAACTGGCCAAAACCAACGAGGGACAACTGCAATGGTTGCCCAGCAATGCGATCACCGGCAACGGTGGACGCAGCATTCGCATGTTGAACGAGAACACCGCCAGCGCCAACCTCGAGTTACGAGGTCCGATTGGTGAACCTCTCGCTTGGCTGGAATTGCAAATCGAACGCGAAATCCATGCGCAAAGCTTGAAAACACTGAACTTGCTCAATCAAATCCTGATCGGCGGAGCCATCCTCTTCACCATCTTGGTCATGGCGGCACTCGAGCTTGGTTTATTGCGACGCCTTGCCAAACTGACCCGAGAGATTCGAGCCATTCCTGACCCCAACAGTCCACAACGCTTAAAAGTTGGACAGGGTGACGAGATTGGTT
>JAYURE010000936.1:0-2558 GCA_043756345.1 Deinococcales bacterium
CTGGCAAAACGTACCTGCCGCTCGATGCGCTCGAGAAGGCCGGGTTGAAAGTGGTGCGCTCGAACGGTGCGTTGGCGGTGACGCTGCCTGGGGCCGCGCCCGCAGTTGGTGGCGCGAACGAACGCGCCTCGCTCGAGGGTTGCTTGGGCGAACAATTGTTCAATGGCGTTTGGCGAATCCGGGCCAGCAAACTCGAACGGATCACCAAGGATGCAGATACCCCCGGCTGGGGTTTGATGCTCGAGGTGCGCAACGGCAGCAAAGCGACGATCTCACCGGTCGATGCGGGTTTCGATCCGACCGGGCAGGGCATTCAGTTGGCGTTTGACGATGCGACCACGATCCCGGTCGATCCGTTGGATGTTCAGAAACTGACGTTTGCGAGCCTGCCTCCGGGTGGTGCGGTCACGCAGCAGTTGAAGTTTTACTACCCGTTCGGTACGAAAGAGGATGCGGTCAAGACCCCGGTCAAGTTCTTGCTCGAGATCAATCCGAAACTGATGGGTGATGGCACCAAGGCCAAAGGGGTGATGTTCAGTGTGACGAATCCGAGTTTGCGGGTCAGGCTTGATTGTCAGAAATAAGCCAGAAGTCGGCCCATCTCGGCAGGCTCGAGTCCTGAAGTCCCATCCCGGCTCGAGCCTGGGTCTTTGGGTGTGTTTGCTGTGGCTTTCCAACGCTAAAGTATTGGCGTTTTAACGTACTCTTCTGTATTCCTGGGCGTACCCTTGCAATTTGGGTCACAATCCTGGGATAATCCTGGGCGTTGGAGATTTCTGGGATCAATCACACCACAGGCTCGAGACTTGATGAGGCTTCTTAAAGCGTGTTCAGGCGACGTTAACAATACTATGGTCAATTGAAGCATCATCCCAGGACAGTCCTGAAAGTTTGCCCCGACCACCATCCAATCATTCTCGAGCGTCAACGGTCCAAATTTGTTCCACAGTTAGTCAATCGGGCAACCATCCCAGGTCAAAACCCCAATCCCGAAGACCTGTGAAGCTGCAATCCACTTGTGAAATTCGCGCTCCAGCACACACCGAATTCTTTTGTAAGAACCCTGTAAGGTCAAACTACAGACTATAGAAGCCTGATGCAGTGTCCGACTTGCCACGAACGAGTAAGCCTAGGCTGGCGCTTCTGCCCCCAGTGCGGAGCAACCGTGTCCGCAGCCAAAGCCCATGAGCGCCGCCGGGTCAGCGTGGTCTTCGTCGATTTGGTGGCCTCGACGAAACTCGCCAAAAGCCTGAAAAGCGACGAGTATTTTGACCTGATGGGTGAGATTCTGACCGTCCTGGCGGGCGAAATCGAGGCGCTCGAGGGTCAGGTTTTGCAATTCCAGGGCGATGCGGTGCTGGCCGTTTTCGGCGCTCTGAACGCCCATGAGGACGACACCTTGCGGGCTTTGAAGGCCGCTCGGGCAGCAATCAACGCCGTTCGCGCCTACGGTGCTCGAATCGGGATTGAACTCGAGGGTTGCGCGGGCATCGATACGGATTTGGCAACGACCGGTTGGGTCGGTGGCGAGTACACGGTCTTCGGTAGCGTCGTCAATTTGGCGCGTCGGTTGGCGAGCGCCGCGAATCCTGGCGAGGTCATGGTCTCGAGCCGTTCACGCATGGACACCTGGCAAATGGTGGAATACGAACCGGTCATTGGGCTCGAGGTTCGTGATTACGGCGATGAGGCCGGTCCGTTCAAGTTGCGTTCGTTCCGTCCGTTGCCCGAGGCGTTGCCTGGAACGGTGTTTGTCGGTCGCAACGAGGAACTCGGACGGCTCGAGCGGTTGTTGGAACGCACCCGCAATTTGGGCATGCCGTTGCAAACCGAAATCGTCGGTGGACTCGGATCGGGCAAAACACGCTTGATCACGGAATTCACCAAAACCTTCGACGCGCTCCCAGATGATTTGACCTCTAACCAACCCTGGCACCTTTCGATCTGGCCCGGGCAGGGCGTCGGTAAGCTCGCACTGAAACTCGTGCCGTTCGAAGCGACGATCAATCTCGAGGCTCTGAACGAATACTTGACGGGCTTGGGCCTGAAAGACATCGCTCCCGGCGTGGCGCTCGCGCTCGGCATGGCGGTCACAGGTTACGGACAGCGCCCTTGGGATGCGCTCGCCGACCTGATCATTCAACTGGCCAAACGTCGCCCGTTGGTCCTGAGCATCGAACGACCACATCAACTCGAGCCAGAAATCTTTGCACTCGTGCGTCGCCTCGAGAAAGTCAACGCCGGGTCGATCCTGATCGTGCGCTTGCAGGCCCGCGCCAGCGGCGACACCAGCGAAGTGATTCGCCTCGAACCGATGAACGCACTCGAGGGTTGCACGATGCTCGAGAATTGCGCCGGAACGATCTCGATTGGCACGGCCCGTCACGTTTACGAATCGAGCGCCGGGAACCCCCTCATGCTCGAAGTGCTCGGACGTGCGCTGAGCGCCAGCGAGAACCCCGGCCAAGCCATTCCTGACACCGTACAACGGGCAATCATGTCCAAGCTCGACTGCCTGTCTCTGGACGCACGAGAGGTGCTTTCGGTCGCGTCACTCT
>JAYURE010000937.1:0-2556 GCA_043756345.1 Deinococcales bacterium
AAAATCATCATTCGGGCCGCATGGATTTCGATTTGTGAATCGGCAACCATCCACTGCACCGCCTGATGATCGGCCAGCAACGAACCAAAACTCGAACGTTGATTCGCGTACTCCATCGCAATCTCGAGGCTGCGCACGGCAATGCCAAGCCAGCGCATACAGTGCGTCAAACGGGCCGGATCAAGCCGCAATGCGGCGTACTCAAACCCCTTCCCAGGTTCACCGAGCACCAGTTCTGGACCGACCTCGCAATTCACAAACTCGAGTTCGCAATGACCACCCGGCGCGAGGTGATCGAGCGTGCTGATCCTGCGTTTGATGCTCAGGCCAGGATGACCTGCGGGCACCATAAAAATCGTTGGCCCTTCGGGTGCTCGAGCCAAAACCAGTGTGAACGCCGCACCGTCGGCCCCAGTTGTGTACCATTTGTGCGCGTTGATCGCCCAGCCGCTCGCAGTTTTGCTTGCGCTGGCTTGCAACATCTTCGGATCGGAACCGGCCCCTGGAGCGGGTTCGGTCATGGCGAAACAGGAACGGGTTTCGCCCCGGCACAATGGCTCGAGAAAAATTTTCTTTTGTGCCTCGCTCGCCACGTGATCAAGCAAATGCATGTTGCCCTCATCGGGCGCACTGGCATTCAACGCCTGCGCCCCGAGCAACGAACGACCAGCCTCCTCGAGAATCACCGCCAAATCCGTCCAGGAAAGCCCCAACCCACCCCTGGCTTTGGGCATGTGCGGCAAGAACAACCCGGCAGCTTTCGCCTGAAGCTGCAATTCGGATCGTACCGTCTCGAGGCATTCGGGATTGGCTTGCACTTCAGACTCTCGAGGGATCACGACGCTGTCGATAAAGACCCGTGTTCGGTTGCGCAACGCCTCGAGTTCTGGACTGTGACTGAAATCAATCATGCTGCTCCTGTTTTCTGATCTGCTGATGTGCCGACGATGGTTCCAGTGTACCTCCTGGTGACATGCCGTACTTGGTTCTGACCGAGTTGATGCCGAACGTGAGTCTCGAGGAAGTTCGAGTAAAAATGGCGGTGTGGTTTATTGATTTAAGTCTTCTGGCATCAAAACCCCGATTGATCAATGTTGATGATGAATACTGATGATGAATGCCGAGCCGAACTCGTTCGAGCTTGAAGGGTCAATTCACTGGTGGTTCGCGTAGATCGCGGCGAACACTTCGACCACACTTTTTGCGGCCTCGGCGCTGACTTCGGGCGAACGGTCCTCGAGAATGGCTTGCACAAAATCCTCGATTTGTAATTGATGGTAGTGCGTCATCACGTCGCTCTGCTCGGCGAGTTCACGGTCTTTTGCTTGCCATCTCTCGAGCATTTGTGATTCTCCAGGAACCGTCCAGAGGTGATTGATTGGCGGTTCAACGTAATTGGTCACGCCAGAAATGAACATCGAGCCGCCATCGGTTTGCACGCCGATGCTCGCGCCGTTCGAGCCGTGAATTTCGATCCGACCCCACAAGCCAGGATTTTGCGAATTGCTGGCAACGATGCTGCCGAGCGCTCCGTTCTCGCAACGCAGGGTGGCGACGGCGGTGTCTTCAACCTCGATGCTGGGATGGTTGAGGTTCGCCGATTCACCCTGAATCCGTGTGACCCTCGAGCCGAGCAGCCAAAGTAGCAAGTCGATTTGATGCACCGCCTGATTGACGAGCACCCCGCCGCCCTCGCCCGCCCACGTGCCACGCCAAGCATCCATCGCGTAGTATTCCGGGCTGCGCCATCCCAACAAACTGAGCGTGCCGAGGATTGGTCTGCCGATCTTCCCCTCGAGAATCGCGTTCTTGAGGCGTTGCACCGGCGCGTAATTTCGGCGTTGCGAAATGATGCCGAGCTTGCGATTGTGCACGTTCGCCGTTTCGATCATGCGGGCGCAATCTTCCGGCGTGGTCGCCATCGGCTTTTCGACCAGCACGTGCTTGCCCGCCCGCATCGCCAGGATCGCTTGTTCGGCGTGTTGCGGGTGCGGCGTGCAAATCACTACGGCGTGCAAATCGGGTTGCTCGAGCATGCTGGCGTAATCCGTCCAGGCTCGAGCTTGATGCGTTGCGGCCAAGGCTTGCGTGCGTTCCGCGTTGCGCCCACAGACCGCCACCAGTTTCGCTTCGGGAATGTTGGCGAGCGCCTGAGCGTGTGTGTGCGCGACCTTGCCCGGACCGAGAATCGCAAAACCAATCATGGGGTCAGCACCACCTTCAACGCCTGAATGCTGCCCTTGGCGAGACCGGTGATGATCGCCTCGCCCTGCTCGAGCGGTGCGGTCATTTCGATCAACGGTTCGATGTTGAGGCTGTTGCTGCCGAGCATTTCGAGCGCCCGATCAAATTCGTTGCCAAAACCATACGAGCCTTGAATGCGCAATTCTCGAGTGACGACCTCCTGCATTGGCAGTTCGACACGGGGCGCAGAATTGCCGATCCAAGTGATTGCGCCACCGTTGCGGGCCATGTGAATGCTGTGCTCGACGGTCGCGGTGATGCCGACCGCTTCGACGACCGCATCCGCACCGCGCCCGCCGGTCAAGTCTCGAA
>JAYURE010000938.1:0-7041 GCA_043756345.1 Deinococcales bacterium
TCGGGACGCTGCGGTACTCCGTACCGTGTGCGTGCCTACGGCACGGCCCCATTCATCCCACCCCTAAAGGGGATGGGTTTCCTGGAGGCATTTCCATGATGATGGTCAGGGTGTATTTGATTTTGTTCATCGTCTGCTCCCTGATTGCAAAAATTGTCGAGAACGATCATGAATTGATGCGGCACGAACTACTTCACCAGCACCTCGAGATCAAAATCTGCACTGCTGGTCGCGGCTGGACCGCTGACACCAATCAAGACGTTGTACGGATTGCCAACCGCTCGCAATTCAACGCTACGGGTGTGATCCTGGGTTTTTCCCTTCCAAGGTCGATCCCATTTCGCGTCGTATTCGCAACTGACGGCCCGAGGCACTTTGGGTGGCACGAAATAATCGCTGGTACCAATCGAGTACGCCCACAAACTCAGGTCCACGTTTGGGTCTTTGGGAATGACTTTGATGATCATGGTTGAACGCCTGGGAATTTGCGTGGCGTACATCACGTGCTTGGCTTGAAACTTCGCGTTTTCCGTGCCGGGAAAGCAAGCCATGCTCGAGGTTGAGGCCCAGTCGAGGTCTGGCATTGGCACGCCACTCTCGAGCTTGCCAGCCACGGTGACGATTTGCTCTCGGGCGGTGTGTGGGATCAATTTACTGACACTGGCGGGCCAAGCGGTTTGTGCCAGTGCGAGGCTCGAGACAATCAACAGGGACCACAATTTTCGTGTTTGCACAATGACTCCTTTGCTCGGACAAGGTTTTGGATTTTCGCCGATTGCTCATCGGTTTGTGGGGTCGTTTTGAATGTCCTCTTCGCCAACCAACCAGCCGAGCATCACGGCAGATTTGAACTTCCACAAGTCGTCGGTCGCGGTGTAGCCCTCGAGCGTGCCGATGGGTCCAAGGTGTGTTTGTTGAATTTTCATGGTGCCGCTGAGTTTCGTTGTGCGCTCACCAACCATTGGCTTTAGGCTGCTGGCGTTCAAACTCGAACCTGCGACGGCAGGACCGTTGAAAGCGATGCCGATTCCAGGTTTTCCACTGGCAAGTTTGAACAGCGTGACATCAGCATCACCAAGCTTGCTCGGCTTCCACCAGGAGACAAATACAGCTTCAAATTCTTGACAATTCTTGTTACAAACTAAACCAGGGAAGTTTTGACTTTCGCCCATCAATACCACTGGTGCGCTTTGCGTGACGGCTTTGCCGCTGACCGAAGCGGTGGTTTCGGTTTGGGCCACGCCAACAAACACTGGAACACCTGCCGATATAAAAGTCCGTCCTTTCAAACGGACTTTGCCGCTGGCTTTGAGGGCACTCGGCGCTCCGAACGCCAAACCTTTGACTCCTTTGCTGGGGCTGCGGAACTTCCACAAATCATCGGTGGCGGTGTACTGGCTCGAGAGTACGGTTTCAACCTCGAGCGTGGTTTCGATGTCCCCCTCGGCATCCGCAAGAGATGTGAATGCGTCGATGGCATCCGGTGCGGGCGTGCTGGTCTGTCCGCATCCAACGAGTGCGAACGCGAGAGTCGTGGCGATGACAATTCCAAATTTGGTCATTCCCTGCTTCATAAAATCCTCCTTCAACGTTCGGCCCGATTTACCTCGAGCCTTTGAATGCTTTGCGCTGGCGAGGGCTGAGCGCTCAACCCTCGAGAGGTGTGTTGTCGTGAGCTCGAGCGATTTATCTGGGTTGAATGACCGGCCTGGGTGAAACATCAATGGCATCTGGGATCACGGCTGGGTTGCTCAAGCCTTGAATCGGGCAGACCAATTCGCCACCTCTGGTAACGCCAGCACCGCAGGAAACGATGTTGACTTTGAAGCTCTTGGTGCGGCTAGAGCCGTTTGAATCGGTGATCACCGCTTTGATGGTGTGCTCACCCTCACCGAAGACGCGAAATTTGCCGTCGTGACCGTTGCCCGCATTTGTGGTTTTCTTCAGATCGTCATCGACGAACCATTCGACGGTGCAGCAGTTCACACCTTCCTCTTGGTCTTCGGCCCTGGACCTGAAATTCACCACGTAAAAGTCATTGCTTGGCGCGACTGCTTGCGCTGAGAGCGCCGAATCCGTTTGTCTCGGCAGGCGCAATTCTTCGCCACTGACGGGTTCAAAAACGGTCACGGTAGGTTTGGTGTTCTTGGCGAACAAGACATCCCATTTCAGACCGGCCAACTTTTCTTTCCAATCCAAATTGATCAGCCCGAAGACTTCCATCTCTACACCCAAGCTCCAGTCAAGGCCCGCAGTGATCTCCCAGAGCGGATTGCGTGGGAAGGCCGCATCGAACTTGGCCCAGGCTTCCGCCGTCAGGGTTGGACCGCCCAAGCCGTAGACCAGCACGGCCAATTCGCCGCTCAGCGTGGCTTTGGCACTTGCAGAAAGTTCGTAATCCACTTCGGACTTGGTGATGCTGTTGTCAAAATTCGTGTACGGTTTGAAGGTCCCATCTTTGAGTTCAACGCCAGCACTGATCTCGAGTTCCTGGTTGGCGGTGTACTTGAGTTTGGCCGAAACGGTTCCCTCAAGCGTCAAGGAAACATCCACCTCGGCGATGAACACGACCGGAATTGCGGCGACCATGATTGGGAACGATCCGAGGACCGCCGTGCCAATCGGAATGGTTTTCTCGACGGTGCGGGTGAGTTCGCCCTCCACCGTGAATTTCGCGCTTTCGGTCAGGGTCACATGCATATCGAAATACGGGTTGGTGCAGAGGATGCCATCGCATTGGAAGGTCAGGTCGAAATCCAAATCCAGATCGAAGGTTCCGGTGGCGCAGACTTGATCGTTTTTGGTGTTCTTGTCACCATCCACATTGACTGGGCAGATCGTTTTGACAATTGGGAAATTGATCAACCCTTGCGGGTTTAACCTCGAGCCAAACCCACCTGGGCGCGGCGAGTGCAGCGGGATCACCTGACCGTCAACCGTGACCAGTTTGGAAGTCTTGTTGACGACGTTGTTGCGATGCACACGGAAACCACCGCCAGAAAACACTTCTTTGAGGTTGGCTGGAACCGTCTTGACCAGCAGTTGCGCACCCAAGTCCGTGACCTCCGTGACCTTGCGTATGAAGCCTCGTTTGACTCGCTTGCTGGCGTAACCGACAACCACGGTGTTTGCTTTGAGCTTCTCGAGTTCGTTCGCTGAGAGCAGGTTTTTGTCGAGCGTGACGCTGCCGTTGGTGCGATCCACCGAGACAATTGCATCCATGCGGTCCTTGCCAAACGGCAGCACGGTGGCGCGAACTTGCGTTCCGGGCAGGACGGTGGCAGCGCTGGCATCCAAGTCCACCACCTCGAGGGCGGCATCAACGGCGTTCGGGTCGGTCACGAGCGAACCCGTGTCAGGATCTGGTGTTGGTGTCACGGCGGGGCTCGAGGTGCAAGCAGCGAGCGCAAGAACTGCGATGAGCAGGATCAACAGGTGTTTCATGCAATGACCTCCTGAGATGTACGTAGCTGAGTTTGTGTTCTTCGAAAAAGACTTCAGGGCTTTTCTGTGTCCCTGTTCTCGGGTGGCATTTCGACTGGCAGGACAGACTCGAGGTTTGGTTCTAGCCTCAACGGGCGTTGTTTACGGCGATGGCACGGTAGGTGTAATCCAGCACCCATGAGTACGGCAGGTAGGCGTAACCGCTATCGCCCCAGCACGAGCCCCATGAATTCTTGATGATCACGTACCCGCCACCCTCGCCGGGTTGAACGAAAGGCAGTTTGCTGACCAATTCCGAGTTGTTGATGAATCCAGTGGCAAGCACGGCATGGTGACCGCTCGAGACATCATCCTCATTGCCAACGTAATCGACGTACCCAGATGTGTTTGGGTTCCTGAAACTTGGCAGTGCGAGAATGCCAAGAACCACCGGTTTCTTGTCAAGCAGCGCGGCTTTCATCAGGGCAAAACCACTGGCGGAGGCATCGGCGCTGGCATCGGTGTTCCAGAGCACGTCGAAATCGGTGACTTGATAGCCAGTGGTGTTGGTATTGCTGGGTCGGGAATAGAGGCAGTAGAGACTCGGTGTATTCATGTAACAGGAGGCAGCCGACTGATGGTTGGTTTCCGAGCACGCTTCGGTGTAGGGCGGGTTGCCCTCTTGGGTTAAGTCACAGGAGTAAAAATACGTGTCCGAAATCTCCTGTTCGATGCGGTAAGATGATGGATTGTAATTCCAGTTGCGCTCGAGTGGCACGGCATAATCGGTGTTGTCCATCTTTTGCAAAAACTCAATGCTGTCGGCCCCGTCACCAAATGCGCGGCTGGTTGGATACCAGTCGAACAAGTAGCGGTTGTAAACTTGCTGTTCAGAAAGGTTGACCCACTTGCCGTACTTCAGGGCCACTTGTGTCTCGAGGGCAGCGATCACGGCAAAGGCCACACACGAGCCGCGTCCGCCTTGGTCTTTGGGGCTGGTGGTGTAGTACTTTAATGGCCAGTTGAATTTGTGGTGAATGCCATCCGTGGCAAAAGTGTTGCTGCAACCAGGATAGTCACTGCGGTCCGAACCTTTGCCTCGGCCTTCTTCTTGGGTCGGATCGCTGACGTATCCGTTGGGTTTGAGTTCTGCAACCGCTCCAGGTTTTGAAATTGGGGCCAAGGCCGTGCTGACATCTCGGGTCGCTTGCGTGACTTGAAGATCCGAAAGCGAGTTCAGTGCGTTTGGCGCAGGATGCTTGGTTCGCTCGACGGCTGGGAGAGCCTTGTACGCCAACCCGTACAGACTTTCCTGATTGCCTCTCGAGCGAAACCGAATGAAACCTTCAACCAGTTCATCAATTGCGCTGTCCTCACCCAAAGTGATGATTTTGCGCGAACCTCGGCTGGTCTGGATGGTGCTTGAAAAATTACCGTCTTTGGTTGGCTTGACGTTCGCGGCAAGTTTGCCGGGTTGCGGTAAGAACCGTTTGAGTTTCGGGTATTGCTCGAGCAATTTTTGCATCGCTTGGCGTCGTGTTTCACGTCGCGCTTTGTGGTTGGTGGCATTCGCTTGCTGTGTTTGATACGTGGTGATTTGATGGTTTCCATCTTTGAACAATGCTCGGAAGGTTTCTTGACTGACCATGACTGCCCCTTCTGGGAGCGGGTCTGTGACCTTGCCGTACTCGTTCTGCGGAATAAAAACGGTTTCGGGTTGTTCAATGTCACTCGAGCCACTCGAGCCACAACTGGACAGCGCGAAAACAGCGAAGAGCAGAATCAACTGGTGTTTCATGCAACGACCTCCCAATGATGCGAAACAAACTCGCTTCCCGAACATGGGCTTTGGGTTCAACCCGAGTGCGCACAACAATTTCTCGAGCCGTTACGGTTCAAACCCATCATCTGGTGGGGCTCGAGATTTCCCTTCAACCGCGAGGTTCCAATCGAGGATGATGTTCAACTGCTCGAGGTGCGCTATCAGCGCTTCGATGCTTTCAAAGTGTTGGGTGCTGCCGGAACGAACATCTTGAAGACCGACTTGCAGGCGGTCGCGTTTGCGTGTCAGGCGCAGGATGTAACTCGAGAGAACGGTTTCAACGGGCATGGATACAGTTTGCTGCTCGAGCGTTCCATCATCGTTCCATCAGTGTTCTGGTTGTGGAACGGCCCGCATCGTCTCGAGAATCGCGGCGACAAACTGAGGCTCAAGCGTTGAGGTTTCGTCAATCGGGCTAGCGTTGAAGTAGCAAAGCATATCTTGGCTCATGCGTTCGAGGCGTTCGTTCGGCGCGAACTCGAGGCAGTGAGCGACCAGTCGAGTGGCCAGTTTTCGTTCATTCAAAAAAGTCAGACTGTGCGCCAACTCGAGCATGATCTCGAGTTTTTCGTGCTGCATTTTTGCACTTTGCACACCATCAAGCAGCACCCGCAAAGATTCGTCATACTGTCGCATTTCGCGGTGGCTGATGCCAGGACCAATGAACAGGTACGGATCGCCGGTCAAAAAGTACGCCGAGGACAACGTGCGAATCTCGAGGTGCGTTTCGATGACTTGCGCAAAGTTTCGCTCGAGGAAAAACACGCGGCTGAGGGTCAGTTGTGCGGAGATTAAGTATTTGTTCGCCTCGACTTGCTTGCAAAGCTCAATCACGACGACCAGGTTGGTTCGTGCCTCGGTCAATCGACCACAGAAACACTGCGCCTCGGCAAGATTGATTCTGGTGGCGATGGCTTCGATCATCAGGTTCGAGTGTTCGTACAGGCGCAACGCAGGCTCGAGGTGGCCGATGGCCTGATCGTACTTGTGCTCGAAAATGCTGACACCACCGAGGGAGTTCAAGGATTGAGCGACCAACAGATCATCTTGAACTTCCTGTGCCAACTCGAGCGAGGCAGCGAAGCTCTTGCGGGCCGCCATGTACTGCCCGGTGAACATTTGCGCCTGACCCACATAATTCAGGGTGCGCGATTGTTCGCCCCTATCGGCGATCTCGGTGAAACACTCGAGCGAGCGTTCAAACTGCCGAATCGCATCGGGTTGCACAACCAAGAAATCGAACACGCCACAAAACTGATGCAGCTTGCCGAGACAGAAGGTGTACTCAGACCGGTCTTCCGGGCGCACTTGTTCGTTTAAGGCTTGAAACTTTTGCAAGGATTTTGAGAACAGGCGTTGAGATTCGGCTGGCGGCATAAAATACGAAAAGTAATCATTCAAGGCTTCAAACGAGTGCCGCAACCGTGGGTACTCGAGGTTTTCGATCATCCATTGCCAAGCCTGTCGGACATTGCTCAATTCTGGTTTGATGCGCAGAAGTGAACGTTGATGGCTGCGCCCACGGTCTTGCCGGGCCATCCAGAGAAATTCAGCGAAATACGTGTTGAATCGTTCTTTGATGATTTGCCAAAATTCGGGTCGTACTTGGGCTCGAGCACTGGCGTACTGACGCACCAATTCGTGCAGATCAAAGCGTCCCGCTTGACTGCGGCGCACCAACGATTGGTTCATCAATCCCAACAGCAAAGGCAGGTGCGCCCCGGCCACCTGTTCGGCAGCCTCGAGAGTAAAACCATCAGCAAACACGGAAAGACTCGCCAGCGCGTCCTGTTCGA
>JAYURE010000939.1:0-2549 GCA_043756345.1 Deinococcales bacterium
GTTTGTACTTCGCACATGACGCCGCAGCGTTTCAAAAGGTACTCGGTCCACTTGGGCCAAACCTGGTTGCCAGCCTGAATTGGGATTTCGTTTTCCTCGCTGGCTACGGGCTGTTGTTCCTGGCACTCGGCTGGTTTCAACGCACCCAAGGACGGTGGGGCATCATGACCATGGTCGTTGGCGGCCTCGGTGCAGTCTTGGATGCGCTCGAGAATCAAACACTTTTGCAAATGGCCACCACATCAACCATTGACACGAACATCCTGCTCACCATGCAAATCTTTTGCGTGACAAAATTCTTGTGTTCTGCCGTGGCCATCTCAAGTGCTTCCATGTTCTTTACGGGATCGGACATTTGGAAGCGCGTGTTGCGCGTCATACTGAGGCTGGGCTCGGTCGGTCTGGCAGTTGGTTGCGCGATTTTTGTGCTCGAGCGAGTCTTGCAGATGAATTGGGGCCAGTTGGCGGGCTTGGTGGTTCAGGTCGGTTTACTGATTGCATCACTCGGGTTGGTCTTGACGATCCTCGAGTACATACGCGAATGGCATGATGCACGTTTGCGTCCATTCTGATGGTTACAGCCAAGTGATGCGTTCATTTCGCGGTGCCGCCAAGTACTTCGCAGCCTCTCGAGCAATCGCAAACGCCTGCGGCGTGTCTTGCTTGAACACTTCTATGAATGCCGCCCCACACGACGAATGCCCCGACCGTGACGAGCACAAGGTGTCAATGGTTGTTTGCGCATCGGCAACCTCTTCCGGGGTGCTGTCCCTTGCGAAGACGATTTTCAGTTGACCCCAAAGGTTGCGGATCAGTTGGAACCGATCCCGGAACAACTCCTCGCGTTTTGGATCAGCCAGATGAAAAAAATCAATCGTGACTTGCGCCCTGCGGTTCAAGTGCTCGTCTGTGGCTTGGGCAAACGGAACGGCACCAATAAAGCCAATCAAGGCTCGAGGGTCCTGATCATCGGTCCCCAGCGGAAAGATCAACAGGGGTTGTTCACTCGCGTTGAGCGCGGCAATGTCTGCCTCGGTGTTGGCTCGAGCGGCAAAGATTGGAAACCGATCCCGTTTTAAACCGCTGTTGCAAGATTTGCAGGCCGTTGCGTAATTGCCAATTTCATACGCCAACCAGTAATACCCCTGCGGAACTGCCGTTCCAGTAGGGAAATCGTAACGCGCTCGGTCTTTTTTTCCAGGCCAGGCCAATACACGCCCTTTGGGTCGGAAATGCTCGAGGTCGTACTCTGCGCTGCCAAATTCCACCCCGGCCATGTCGCGCTCGCAATAGGCGCACTTGTTGTGTTGCACGATCACGAATATGGCCTTGACTTCACCCCAAATGGAATCGGTACTTTTTTCAGTGAATTTCTTGGCCTTCTTGAAGGCCTCAGTGCGCTGCGCGGCACGGTCCATCCAAGTGCTTGATATGGCACGAATATGTGCTTCGAGTTCTAGTGGTGTTGTGAGTTCATACCGAACCACACCTCACCCCTTGTCCTTGTTGGGTGTGAGTTTGCTTGCGCGTTGTGTGGGGCTTTGTTCGGCCACGGCCTTCAGCCAATCCGGCATCTCTTCCTCTGCTTCGGATTCAAGTAGTGCGCCAGCACCTCGGGCCAAGCCACTCATCAAGGCCATGGCCGCATCAGTGTCGCCAGTGGTGGCTTTAGCTTCAAGCTCCTCGAGATGCGCCACAAACGCGGGTGCGCGTGTCGAATTCAAACCAAACATATCCGAGGTCAGGATTTGATCGGCACTCAGGCCATACACTTCCGCGTTGGGACGACTGATCGTGGCGCTGTCCTGATCGTTGGGTTGCGCAACAATGAATAAATTGGCAGAGCTGACCGAACCGGCCACAATCGGGCTGTGCGTGGTGAACACAAACTGCAATTTCGGTAAAGCTCGAGCGATCTGCGCCACGATCTCGCGTTGCCAGGTCGGATGAACGTGCAGGTCTATTTCGTCCACGAGCACAACGCCTTCAATACCACGCAGTTGCATTTCAGGATTGGAAACCGCGACCAGGTGCGAGATCAAATCGATGATCCAACCAATATACGCACGGTACCCATCAGAGAGTGCCGCAAACGGCATCGCAATACCGTGATGATGAAAAACGTACTCATCGCGTTCTTGATCACCACGAAAATCAAGACCTTCAGGCAGCAAATCACCGATCAGTTCGATCACTTCGGCAAATTGAGATTTGTTCTTTTCAACCTTCTCCAACCACCGCTGCAAGGGTACCAGGGTCAGATGATCCTCGAACAAACCAGCCACGCGACTGTAACGGGCATCACGAGATTTCAATCTCGAGCTTTGATCGAAATCGCCCGATTCGGTACGGCGCGTTGCCCCGTAAGCAACCATGAAAAAAGATGGGGAGACATCGCTGTACAACTCCTTCAATGCATCGCGCCGATCAAAGTCAAGCTCGGCCATCGGAACGTACCGCAAGACTTCATAATGATTGAGGCGTTCAATTTGCGCCTTAAGTGTCAGGGATTGAATTGGGGTGACATTGAAACCCAAATAATCAAACCC
>JAYURE010000940.1:0-2545 GCA_043756345.1 Deinococcales bacterium
AAAAACATTGACCGCGAAACCCTCGCGGTCACCATTGCCCAGGCCGTTGTCACCGCTCTCGCAAGCCTCGAGCCTGTCCAAAAAACCGAGAAGGTTGTCAAGGATTCTGCGACCGTCAATCCGTTGGCGTTCTCGCAGGAAACCGGGTACGGCCTGAACCGGGTTCGTGGCCTGTTGAACGCTGGCAAAATAAAGCACGTTAAATCAGGTCGCCGCTTTCTGATCCCTCGTTCTGAAGTTCAAGCTTTCCTCGAGCGCGAATCCCGAGGGGGTGAAAAATAAATGCCCGCGTCTGCAAACACGGGCAATGCACCACAACCAAAACCACAATACTCGAATTCTGATTTGCTCGAGCAGGCCATTGAACACACCGACTTACCCGCGTTGATCCTCGAGCGATTCCCGGACGCTGGCGCACACCGGGGCGCGTACCAGCACGCAACAAAAGCGATGTTCGTAGCTGTCTGGCGAGGTGAGAAATCACCTTCACTTTCGTTGGGCCTCAAGGCCGGTCGATGGTTATGGCATGACTTCGGAAATACTGAAGGTGGCAGCGCGTTCACCTTCCTTACTCGAGTTTGTGGCCTCACGCCCGCCCTGGCTGCTCAGGAATTGCTCGAGCGTGCCGGACTCGTCAACACCGCACGTACCGGCTCGAGGCAGGTGGAAAGCGAACGTGATCGCCAACTGCGAGAGTTCAGGCACGAACACCCAACCGCCGATGAAGGCTTCTTTGACGATTGGCTCGAGTACCGCGCCGATGGCGGCCGCGAAATCGGAACACCGGTCGGACGGGCCGCGCTTGAGTTCGCTGCGACCGCCCCAACCCTGCCGGACTTTCCCGGTGAACTGATCGCGCACACCCAGCTTGGGCTTGACGTGCCACTCGAGCACCCACCGTTTGGTCCTGCGAACCTCGAGGCGCTGGGCGTATGGATTGCCGCTTCGCTGCGGCCCGCGTTCACCCTCGAGCCTGCAACGATAAAGGCGCAAATTCTGGAACGCCCGGTGATACCAGTCGCGCTCAAACAGTCCCGCCGAATTGGGGGTGTGCTTTGACCCCGGTCCAGTTTCTTAAACTTGCACAACAGAAAGGCGTTCACATCTGGAAGAGTGGCGACCTGCTCGAGTACACCGCGCCCAACGATATTTCACGCAAGATTCTTGAAGGATTTGCCGAACACAAAACCGCACTGCTCGACTTGGTTGGAACCGATCCGCCCATAATGAATGAGGCCACGCTCGACACTGAATCCGAAGAGATCGCTCTACCACCACCGACCACGCAAAACGAACCGAAACTCTCCGACACTGCAATGCACGGCCTCATCGGTGACATCGTGCAATTCCTCGAGCCAACCACCGAAGCGCACCGGGCCGGGTTGTTGGTTTCGTTGCTGCTCGCGGTTGGGAATGCCATCGGGCGAAATACGTACATCTACGCTGGCAACTCGAGACACCACGCGAACCTTGATGCGGTTCTGGTTGGACCGACCGGCGAAGGTCGGAAGGGAACTTCTTGGGATGCCAGCAAACATTTGCTTCAAACCGCCCTACCCGATTGGTTCAAAGCCAACGTCAAAAGCGGCCTCTCGAGCGGTGAGGGTTTGATCTGGGCCGTGCGTGACGAAATCAAACGCAGTGAACGGGTGAGTCAAGGCACGGGTTCAGCACCCACCTACGAAGAAGTTGTCGTTGACCCCGGCATCGAAGACAAACGCCTGCTCGTGCTTGAGGGCGAATTTGCGCAAGTCTTGAACGTCCTCGCTCGAGAGGGGAACACCCTGGGCGTGGTCATGCGGAACGCTTGGGACGGATCGAACTTGAGTATCCTGACCAAAGCCAACGCCGCGCAAGCCACGGACCCGCACGTGAGCATCCTGGGCCACATCACCGCCGAGGAATTGCACGCGAAACTGACCAGCACCGACGCGCACAATGGTGTCGGGAATCGCATCCTCTGGGTGTACGTTCGCCGGTCGAAATGCTTGGCATTCACACCGCAACCCGATCAAGATGTGCTCGAGCAATTGGCGGGCGAACTGGCCCAACGCATCACCAACGCCCGGACCATTGGCCTTGTTGAATGGGCCGACGATGCCGCTCGAGCTTGGGAAAAGATTTATCCCTCGCTGACATCGGGCCGTGCCGGTTTGGTCGGATCGTTGACGGCCCGAGCCGCGCCGCAAGTCATCCGTTTGGCGATGTTGTACGCCGCGATTGATGGCGTGAACAAAATCAACCTCGAGCACCTGAAGGCCGCACTTGCGTTCTGGCAATACTCCGAGGCATCGGTGAACTTCATTTTCAAATCCCGTTCGGGTGATCCGGTCAAGGCCAAAGTCCAACAGTATCTCGAGGCTGCTGGCGAGGCTGGCATGACCCGTTCGGGTATCGGTGAGGCACTTGGCAATCACGTTCGATCTGCCGAACTCGAGTTGGTGCTGACCTCGCTCGAGCAGGATCAAATCATCACCCGCGTCATGGTCAAACCGGCGAAGGGTTCTGGCGGCGGGCGACCTCGGGAGATGTTCCGGGCGGTGAA
>JAYURE010000941.1:0-2544 GCA_043756345.1 Deinococcales bacterium
TTCGCCCTGCTCTCGTTCCAGGAGGTCACATAATGCCTCGAGTTCTCCTCGCTACGGGCGGCACCGGCGGTCACATCTTTCCGGCTGTGGCCCTCGCTCGAGCCCTCGAACCGTTGGGATTCACGTGCGGTATTCTGGGTGGTTCTGGCGGCATGGAAGAACGGATTGCGGCACAAGAAAACCTGGAGTTCTTCGGCGTGCGTACCGGCAAGTTGGATCGTTCAAGCCCTGATCCTCGAGCCGTGCTGCGGGCATTGGCGGGTTTTGTTGATGCTGCTGGGATTGTCTCGAGAATTCGTCCGAATGTGATTGTTGGTTTCGGTGGCTTCGCGTCGTTTCCGGGTTGCGCGGCGGCAGTTTTGCGTGGCGTGCCGTTGGTCTTGCACGAGGCGAATGCGCGGCCCGGTTTGGTCACAAAATTGCTGGCCGGTTTTGCGCGTCGCGTGGCGCTCGCCGATGAAACCGCCTCGAAAGAATTGCCGTCGAACAAAAGTGTTTGGGTTGGAATGCCGGTGCGTGAAGTCCGCGTTCCTCGAGTTGATGCGTTATCAGAACTTGGCCTCGAGTTGAACAAACCGCTTGTTTTGGTGATGGGTGGTTCGCAAGGTTCACTCAAACTCAATCAACTATTACCAGGGATTCTCGAGCGTGCGCTCTCAGGAAAAAATGTTCAGGTCTTGCATCAGACTGGTCGCGGTCGTCTTGAGGAAGTCGCGCCGGTTGTGGCGCATTTGCCTTGGTATCACACGGCAGAATTTGTCGATGGCCCGACCGCTTGGAGCGCCGCCAGCGCAGGCATTACTCGCGCTGGGTACAGCACGATTGCCGATGCCGCCTTTCATGGTGTGCCGCTCGTGATGGTTCCGTTGCCGAGCGCCAGTGAGGACCATCAGACCAAAAATGCCCGTTCGGTCGAGGCTCGAGGTGCGGGTCTGGTCGTGCCGCAGGCTCTACTTGAGTCGGAGGCAGCAACGCTACTAAAGTTTGCGTCCAGAGCGGCAAATCTTCCAGACCCGGGCAGCTTGCCTGGGCCACTCGAAACAGGTATCCTGACGTGTTTGCAGCCCGAGCGTGCGCCACTGATGCGTGCCTCGGCGCTCGCCTCGAGTCCTGAAGGTGCGGCCCAACGACTGGCCGCGCTGGTGTTGGACTGCATTGGCTCGAGTCAACGGGTGACCTCATGAAATTTCAAATCACATTGGCCCGAACGACGTTGATCACGTTTGGGTGCAGTGTCTCGATGAGTGGAAAGTGGAAAGTGAAAAGTGAAAAGAAAGGGATCGACTTTCCACTTTCCACCTTTCACTTTTCACCTGCTTTTTCCCGGAGTTCCCAATGAGCACCCATTATCACTTCATGGGCATCGGAGGGATCGGCATGAGTGGCCTGGCGCAAATCTTGCTCGATGGTGGCGCTCGAGTCTCAGGTTGCGATGGGCAGTTGAACGTTTTGGCCCGAAAGCTCGAGGCGCGTGGTGTGAAAGTTTGGCAGGGTCACAGCGCGGATCACATTCAGGCTGAGACTTCGGGTGCCGTCAATGTGCTTGTGACCAGCACCGCGATCCGTGAATCCGAACCGGAAGTGATTGCGGCTCGAGCGGCCGGCGTCAAGGTCATGAAACGCATCGATGTTTTGGGCGAATTAATGCACGCGAGTCACGGCATCGGCGTGGTTGGCACGCACGGCAAGACCAGCACCTCGTCGATGATTGCGGCAGTGTTTGAGGGTGCGGGCCGTGATCCAACCTGCGTGATCGGTGGCGAATTGCGCGAGATCGGTGGCAACGCCAAATTCGGGCGTGGCAAAGATTTTATTGCCGAGGTGGACGAGTCCGATCCGAATTTTCAATACCTCAAACCGCAAGTTGCGGTGATCACGAATGTCGAGGACGATCACATCTCGCACGATGCGAACGCGACGAACAATTATCACGCCTCGCTTGAGGCGTTGCACGCGGCGTTCAGGCGTTATGCCGAGAATTCTGGCGTGGTTGTGTACTGCCGCGATTGGCCCGGACTCGAGACCATGCTTGCTGGCCTGAGCACGCTTTCGTATGGCATGTCTGAGGGTTGCGATTACCGTGCGATCAATGCGCGACTCGATGATGGTGGTGCGACTTTCGGGCTCGAGGTTCGTGGCGAGTTTGTCGGCGATGTTTGCCTGCGTGTTCCTGGTGAACACAATTTGCAAAACTCTCTCGCCGCACTTGCTGTTGGGCTCGAGGCTGGAATTGATTTTGCCGACATTGCAGCGGCGCTCGAATCCTTCCGTGGTGCGGGTCGTCGTTGGGAAATCTTGGGCGAGTTTCGTGGCGCGTTGGTGGTCGATGATTACGCGCACAATCCGACGAAAGTCTCGAGCGCAATTGCTGGCGCACTGACAACTGGTCGTCGTGTTCGTGTGGTGTTTCAACCGCACCGTTACGGTCGCACGGCTCGAGATTGGCCGCGTTACGTCGAGGCCTTGATGCGTGCGCACGAAGTTTTGATTCTGGATATTTATGCGGCAGGGGAGACGCCCGTCCCCGGAATCCATGCCCGTTTG
>JAYURE010000942.1:0-6998 GCA_043756345.1 Deinococcales bacterium
GCCATCTATTCCGACTAAATCGAAAACAGCGTGAGAGACGCGAAAGAGTCACCCCCTGCGAAGTAGGGGGTAGCCGCGAATGCGGCGGGGGTCGCGCACAAGCCAGTTCTCAAATGCGTGCTGCACGACCCCCCGGTTCGAGCTTGCTCGAACCACCCCCCTACTTCGCAGGGGAGGTACAAAAGCTGGAAGCTCGAGTTTTGTTTCTGGTACAACGAAAACGATTAAGTCGGAGACAATGGGCTTGCCTCACCCCCTGACGTGTGGTTTAGCGCTTGGCGCGTTTTTCGATTTCGGTGCGGGCATCGGCCAGTGCTGCTTTGATGTCCTTGCCGTTCTCGAGCACGTCGGTCAGTGCGGTTTGCAGGATCGTGTCGGCAACCGAGTCGTACTTGTTGACATCGATTGGTTTGATCTTCTTGGCTGCGGCTTTCCAGAGCACGCGGGCTTTTTGACCACCGAGGAAATCGACCGGTTCGTTGAAGGCCTTGTCGCCCCAGGCGCTGTTGAGGGCTGGGAAGCCGCCGTTGGATTTGAAGACGGCGATCTGTTGGGCTTTGTCCATCGTCAGGTACTTGATGATCTCCCAGGCTTCAGCCTTGTTCTTGGCTTGGACCGGAATCGCGTAGAAGCTGCCGCCCCATGAGGCGAACGCGCCGTCTGGGAGGTTCTGTGCACGCCAGAGGCCTTTGGTGTCTTTGGCCATCCAGTTTTGGAAGTGGCCCTGCAACCATGCGCCGGAGAACTGCGTGGCGACGGTGCCTTTTTGGAAGCCTTCGTACCATTCGTTGCTCCACTCGCCGATTTTTGCGTCGATGCCTGCTTCGCGGATTTTCTTGGCAATCGTGAAGGCTTTGACGAAACGGGCATTGTCTGGTCCGACCAGAACGTTGTTCTTGGAATCGAAGTAGATGCCTTCGCCAGCGGCGAGGTTGGAACGGATGATCAGGTTGGTGGCGCTGACGGCGTTGTTGATGATGTTGATGTTCTTGTCGAACGCTTTGAGCTTCTTACCAGCGTCGATGTAGCCTTCCCAGGTGTTCATGTCGGATGGTTTGATTCCGGCCTTCTCGAGGATGTCCTTACGGTAGAACGTCGTGCCTGGGCCGATGTCGGTTGGCATGGCGGTGAAGCGACCGTCGGAGCTTGTGGCTTGCGCAACGGTGTAAGGCACGAAGCCTTTCTTGTACTGTCCGGCGTTGTATGGGGCTTTGTTCAAGTCCTCGAGCCCTTGGCCTTCGGCGAATTTGCCGACGAAGCCGATTTCGATGGCTTCAACATCGTGTGCGCCTTGGCCGGTGGCGAGCGCGGTGGTCAGGGCGTTGTGGTGATCGCCGTATTGCAGCGCGGTCAGTTTGATGTCCCAGTCTGGGTGCATTTTTTCGAGCATTGGCATGGCGACTTTGATCGAGTCGTCCAGGCTTGGGAATGCGCTGATGGTGATGACTTTTTTGGCGTTTTGTGCCAGGCCGAGGGTGGTTCCGGCGGCGGCGAGCAGGCCGAGTGCGAGTGCTTGACGGATGTTCATGGTTTCTCCTTGGGTCTTGGGCGTGCGTCCCGATGTGGGTGCCCCGGCGAGGCTTGTGTTGGACATCCCGAAACTCTGAAAGCGCTTTCAATTTGGCGCTGCGTTGTTTGCCTTGGTTGTCGCTCAGCCTCGAGCAACAACGTCCTCCTTTGCGGTGATTGAATGCGGTGATTGAATGCGGTGAGACGAATCGACTCCGAAGGTGCAGCGGGAAATGATCAAACGATCACGAAGGGTGTGAAGAAAAATCAGGAACGATACAGGGCTGTGGATTCCCGAATCACCAACAACGGTGGCTGCGAAGGCAATTTTGGACTACGACCGGCCAGCAGGTCCAGCACGGCAGCCGCAGCCGCCAAACCAACCTCTTGCGATGGTTGACGCACGGTGGTCAAAGGGGGTGTGGTGAAACTCGAGCCTGGAATGTCATCGAAGCCGACCAGCGAAATATCATCTGGAACGCGAATGCCACGTCGGTACAACGCCAGTCGCGCACCGATGGCCATCTGGTCGTTGCCGCAAACCAATGCACTGAAATTGGTGCTGCGAGACAACAGCGTGTCCACACCCAGCAGGCCGGAGCGTTCGTTGAAATCACCTTCGACCACCAGCGATTCATCGAATTTGATTTTGGCCTGCTCGAGTGCCAGTTTGAAGCCAGCCAAGCGGTCCTGAGCATCCAAATTGTCTTTCGGACCGGAGATGTGCGCGATGCGTTTGTGGCCCAAATCAATCAAATGCTGCGTGCCCAAAAATGCTCCATGCACGTTGTCCACGCGCAAGCACTGTCCTTCGAGCCCGGTGATGACGCGACCAACCACCATCACGGGTGTGCCCTGCGCGGCCCGCAGCAGGTGTTTTTCTTCGAGCCGTCCGTCCATGATCACAATCGCATCGACACGACGGGCGAGCAGCACCTCGAGCGCCTCGCGTTCAGCCTCAGCACGCCAGTGACCGCTGACGACAATCGGGTGGTAATCGGTGCCCACCAAGCCTTTTTCAATGCCGATCAGGACTTCGGCGTAGTACGGGCTCGAGATTTCTTGCATTAAAACGCCGATGCTCATCGATTGACCCAGCGCGAGTCCTCGGGCCAGAACGTTGGGTTGATAGCCGAGTTTTTCAATCACCGCTTCGACGGCGGCGCGTTTGCTTGGCGCGACGACCGCTGTGCCGTTCAGGATTCTCGAGACGGTGCTGGGTGAAACCCCGGCCTCTCGAGCGACATCTCCCAGGGTGATTGCTTCGGACACGTGTTTCATCTCCAGTAAAACATGATCTCGAGCGTGACAGACGGCTGCACGGCGCTTGAGGGTTGGGTTCAGATGGTGCTCAGTGGGTGAAGTATGGCAGGTTTTGAAAGCGCTGTCAAGAGTTTCAAGCGGACGCGAATTGCAGCGGTTTTGCAAGCAACCCAGATTCGATTTCACTCCACCCTTCTAATCCGCGTTGTTTTGGCTCGAGGCAGGGCTTACGCATATGGCTTTTAGAAACCCGAGAATCTTGTTTCTGAATCGAAGCCGAATCAGGGCGAACATGGAGTGTCTTGACCCTACGGCAGCACCTTCTTGCATCCACAGCGGCACCTGACGGGCCTGATGCGCTTCGGGCTTTGGTCGCTTCGCCCCTACCAGACAATGTTTTGCGTAGGGGCGAACCCTGTGTTCGCCCTTCCCTCGAGACGTAATCGACGTTGAATTCCTTGAAAATCGTCCATATGCGTAAGCCCTGTGGCTCGAGGCCATGACGGAACCGCAATTCATCTCGTCACGTACACTGGAGTCGTGAAGCTTGCCCGAATCCTGATCGTCTTGATTCTTACGTGGATGCCTGCGATGGTTCAGGCCCAATCGGGCGGTTCGTTCGGCGGCGGCGGCTTTCAGAACAACGGTAGCAACAACTCCGGCTCGAGCGGCGGCGGATCATCGAACCCCACTCCCAACCAGTCACCGAACCCTGGATATGGTTACGGTTTCGGTCCCGCGATTTTCTCGAGCGGCAACTCGAGCACAACCATCCTGGTGCTGGTGATTGGCGCAGTCATCATCGGGTATTTTTTCATTTCGATGCGTCCCAATTTGCGCAAAAATACGCTGCTCGAAACCGGTGCGGGCGGCGCGGGCGCTCTGAAGGTTCAACTGATGCTGCTCGAGGGTGAAGAGGTCAAAGCCGAATTGCGCCGCATCGCTGAGGCGGGCGACACCAGCACACCGCAAGGCTTATCCAACATGCTGCGTGAGGCTGTCCTGTCCGCCCTGCGACACCCCGAACGCTGGGTCTACGCCAACGTCGAACAGGCCCGAGGCAGCGATTCTGCCAGCGCACAGCGCGTCTCGAGTTGGGCCACCGCCGCCCGTGCCGCCTACAAAGTTGAAACGACCAGCAACCACGGCAAGCTGCAACACGCCGATTACGCCGCACCAAAAGGCGGCATCTACTGCGTCCTGACCCTGACTGCCGCCGCTCGAGATTTCCTGCTGCCAGTGATCACGCCACCGGTCGAACTCGAGGAGGTTCGTGCTGCGCTGAGCGCCCTCGCTGGCGTCAACGGTGATGCCCTAATCTCGGCAGAGGTCGTTTGGACACCCGATGCGACCGGGGAATTCCTGAGCGAAGATCAGGCGTTGCGTTTGTACCCGACGCTGTATCACTTGTAGAAGGGCCAGGGAAAAGTAAAACCCGCACGCTCGAGCCAAGACTGTTCTGTGACCTGACCTTCATCAGTTCTTGCCCAATCATTGAGCGTTCATTTCGAGTTGCCATCCCCGTGGCGCTCGAGTCTGTTCGCAGGGGTTTGCTTTTGCTAGACTCTGCTTACCGAATTTGCTCACCGAAATCTTGAACGAAATCTTGGAGGAACCACCATGCGAACCTTTGTTGTTGCCATCTTGCTCGTCACCTCATTCGCTTTTGCCGCCGGATTGCCAGACGCCCAAGCCTTGTACACCAAAGGCGAATTTCAAAAAGCCTCAGAGACCGCCGTTGCCGCAGGTGGAGCAGACGGATTGGCCTTCGCCGCCAAAGCCAACAGCATCTTTGCCAGCACCCGACCAGCGGGCGAACAAGAGGCCTTGTACGTCAAATCAGAAAACTTTGCCACTCAAGCGATCAAACTCGATGCCAAACTCGATGCCGGTTACTTCGAGTTGGCTCGAGCCATCGGACGCCTCTCACAACTGCGTGGCGTGGCCGCCGCACTGCTGCAAGGTTTGGGCACGAAAGTCAAAGAGAACCTCGACAAAGCCCTCAGCTTGAACCCCAAGAATGCTGGTGCCTGGGTTGCCCTGGGATTATGGAACGCCGAGATCGTCGCCAAAGGCGTCGGATTCCTGTACGGTGCGGACGGTGCCAAGGTCGCACCGGCGATGGAAAAAGCCATTGCCCTCGAGCCGGACGCGATCATTCACCGGGTCGAATATGCCAAAGCCCTGATGCTCTTGGATGCCAAGAACAAGCCCAAAGCGATTGAATTGCTCGAGAAGGCCGTGACCTTGAAAGTCAACGATGTGGCCGAAGAGATGGATTTGGCACGGGCGAAAAAAGACTTGGCCGCGTTGAAGTAAACGCTGAAGTAACACTCAATTTTTCACTCGAGAGGGAAGCGTTAACGCTTCCCTCTTTTACATTTGTTTCGCTGCCCGAATGAATGCCGTGACTTTCGTCGGGTCCTTGATGCCCGGCGAGGATTCCACGCCGCTCGAGAGGTCCACGCCCCACGGACGCAACCTTGAGATTGCCCCAGCGACGTTCTCAGGTGTCAAGCCACCGGCCAGCAACCAACGCCGTCCAGCCAGGTTGGAAGCCTCAAGCCGGCTCCAATCGGCGAGTTGACCAGAACCCGGATCGGGACCATCGATCAGAAATGCCGATCCAACCTCGGGCAGCACGAATGGCAGGTTCGGCTCGAGCTTGACGGCCCGCACGACCGGCACAATTCGTTCAACCTCGAGCGCGAATTCATCGGATTCGTGACCATGCAACTGCACCACGTTTAGGCCAGTAGTTTGCACCGTCTCGAGCACGGTTTCAAGGCTGGCATTTTGAAACACGCCAACCCGAGCCACAAACGGCCCGAGCGCACGCACGATCTCACGCGCCCGCTCGAGGCTGATGAACCGTTTCGTGCCAGGCACGAAGTTCAAACCCAACGCATCCGCCCCAGCGCTCTCGGCGTGCAAAGCATCCTCGGGACGGGTTATGCCACAAATCTTGACGCGCATGCTTCAAGTCTACCGGACAAGCTTTGAGAATCTTGCAGAGGCGCGTACACTTCTCGAGTGAACGAGCCAGTGACCGAGCCACGCACGCAACCACGTTACTTTGACCTGATCCTCGCCGCGTTCGCGGTGGTGTTGGTCGTCTCCAACATTTCCAGCACTAAAGTTGCCACGCTCGAGCTTAGTCCCGTGCTCGCCAATTGGAAACCGGTCTTCGATGGCGGCACCTTCCTGTTCCCACTGACCTACATTTTTGGCGATGTCCTGACCGAAGTTTACGGTTACGCCCGATCCCGCCGCGTGATCTGGTTCGGCATGGGCAGCAGCCTGATCTCGAGCCTGATTTTTGGTGCGGTCACACTGTTACCAACCGATCCCTCGAGTCCAACCAAAGGCGCATTCGAGGCCGTGCTCGGATTCGTGCCACAGATTGTCCTGGCGAGCCTGGCCGCGTTTTTTGTTGGCGAATTCCTGAACGCCTTCGTGCTCGCCAAACTCAAAGTTGCCACACAGGGACGTTGGCTGTGGACACGCACCATCGGCAGCACCCTGATCGGACAGGCCGCCGACACGCTGATCTTCACGCTGCTCGCCTTCGGGTTCGGGCCGTATGCGCTACCTCGAGATGTGCTCTGGCAGGTGATTGCGTTCAACTACGTGTACAAAGTCGCGCTCGAGGTTGTCTTGACACCCGTGACGTACTGGGTGGTTGGATTCCTCAAACGTGCTGAAGGTGTGGACGTGTTTGACACGAAAACGGATTTCAACCCGTTCAAGATTGGCTCGAGCAAAGCGGCCTGAGTGCTGAGAATCATCCCTTGAAATAAATGGCAAAATGCCATACTATTGTCGAAGTGAATGTGATTGCCAAACCGCGACTGAAGGCGTTCTGGCTCGAGCATTTACTTGCACAAGCACCATTGACCATTTGGTTCAAACACATGCGCCGTACCCGTTACGAAAACCTGAACGAATTGCGAACACGATTCCCACAAGCAGATTTGGTTGGACCGTTCACAGTGTTCAACATTGGTGGCAACAAGTACCGATTGATCGTCAAAATCATCTACACCTCGCAAAGAATTTACGTTGACTCCATCCTGACCCACGAGCAATACGACCTATGGACCGAAGCTATGCGTAAAAAATAAACAACTAGTGGGTCACTTGCTGTGCTCGAGGTGTTTCGGAGCCCAGTTCGATGAGAACGCAATTTCTCGAGTAGAACGCGTGAAACACCCCAGGAATCTCAA
>JAYURE010000943.1:0-6983 GCA_043756345.1 Deinococcales bacterium
AGCCGCGAACGAAACCGAGACGAGCCGTTCACAAGTGCCGCGAAACACGGTAAGGTGTGCCACGAAAAAAGCGCATCACAAATCACAGCAGTACTTCAAGGAGGCCAATGAAACTCATCACCGCGATCATCCGCCCAGAGAAACTTGACGACGTCAAAGCTGCACTCTTCCGCGAGGAAGTCACCGGTTTGACCATCTCCCGCGTTAGCGGTCACGGTGGCGAAAAAGAACACCTCGAGACGTACCGTGGACGCCCACTCGTGTTTGAATTCCACGAAAAAGTTCGCCTCGAGATTGCGGTTTCCGAACCGTTCGTGGATCGCACCCTCAAAGCGATTGTTGATTCGGCCCGCACCGGGAATGTTGGCGATGGCAAGATTTTTGTGCAACCGCTCGAGAAGGTTGTGCGCATTCGCACCGGCGAAGCGGACAACGACGCGCTGACACCAGTGGTCTGAGAAACATTTCAAGTTTTGAGTTCTGGGCGGCGAGGATATTCCTCGTCGCTTTTTTGTTGATGCTCGAGCCTCACAACGGGGAACGACCGTGAAATGGGACCAACTTAAAAGCAGTGGAAAGCGGACAGTGCTTCAGGCTCAAGCCTTTTCTTTCCACTTTAAACTTTTTACTTTTCACTTCTGGTCCTCTTCCCAATCTGCGGCTGCATTCCTCACAACGCATCACTGGCTTGGTACAGTGCTCGAGATGACATCACCCACGTTTGCCGAAACCTTGCACGCCAGAATGCTCGAGCAGAATACGCGATTGTGCCTCGGGCTTGATCCACGACCTGAGATGCATCCGAGCACCGATCCGCGCAGGAACGGTTTCGATTTGCAGGCCACAGCACTTGCCCTCGAGACGCATTGCTTGGAGGTGCTCGAGGCGTGTGCGCCCCTTATAGCGGTGGTCAAACCGAACATCGCGTATTACGAGGCGCTTGGCATTCCGGGGCTCGAGGCGATGTTGCGAATTTGCGCGAATGCGCGGTTGCTTGGCGTGCCGGTGATTTTGGATGCGAAGCGTGGCGATTTCCCCAGCACCGCCGAGGCGTATGCGAGTGCGTGGCTGACCGGTTCGAGTGCGGGCGATGCGTTGACCATCAATCCGTTTTTGGGCTTTGAAACGCTCAGTCCTTTTTTGAAAGCCGCTCGAGAAAATTCTGGCGCAATTTTTGTGCTGGTCAAAACCTCGAATCCGGGATCGGCAGACATTCAGAATCTCGAGACGAAAGAGGGAAGAATTTCGGATGTCATCGCGGCACATTTGGCGCACGAAGCTCGAGATGGGTACGGCGCGGTTGGTGCTGTGGTCGGTGCGACACACGCCAGCGAACTCGAGCATTTTCGCAAGGCCATGCCGAACGTGATGTTGTTGCTGCCGGGACTCGGGGCGCAGGGTGCGAAGGCAAAAGACCTCGCGGCAGCATTTGACCGTGATGGTCTCGGGGCGATTGCATCGGCCAGTCGTGCGTTGCAGTACGCCTCGCTCGGGGCGGATTTCGCGAAGGCCGCGCAAGAGGCGGCTCGAGGTTTACGCGACGAGTTGAACGTGGCGCTCGAGCGTTAATTTCGGCTGCGTTTGCTTTGCTTTTGAAGCGGTTTGCCGATTATTGGTTCAGGTGACATGCCACCTGTGACTTGTCGGGTCAGTTCGATCACCTGTTCTCGGGTGGTGATGGTTTGTGAAAGCGTGCCGTCAATGATCAGTGTGGACAGGCCGTGAACCAACGCCCAGGTGTTGATCGTGGCGAGGTACAGTTCGTGTTCGCCATCTTTGATGGGAAAGTAATTCGAGTCGCGGCATTCAATCAGGGTTTGACGCAACAGCACAAACGCTGGATCGGGTGTCGAGTCTTGACCCATCTCGAGTGGCCCTATTGGGAAAGGACTGTGAAGTTCGCGGCGGAACATGATGCGAAATTCGCTCGGATGCTCGAAAGCGTACAGCACGTAGGCGACTCCGAGTGCGGATAGGCGCAAGGCGGGGTGGGTGATGCCCTCGAGTGCTGCCTGTGATGCGATTCCGAGGCGTTCTTGGCTTTCTTTGGCGAGTGCACGAATCAGGGCGGCTTTGTCTTTGAAGTGATGGTACGGCGCGGCTGGGCTGACATTGGCGCGACGGGCCAGTTCGCGCAGGCTGAAGCCATCCGCACCGACTTCACCGACAAGGATTTGGGCCGTCTCGAGCAGCGTGGCCCGAAGGTTGCCGTGGTGGTACGGCTCGGGTTTCAAGTCCGGTTTGGACGGCGATTTGCCGAGCAGTTTTCCGGGTGACTTGGTTGGTGTCTCGAGTTTGGAACTTGACATTGTTTAGATTGTAGCATATCTTAGCGATGTTCAGATTCTAAGCAGTGCTCAGATAGCACTTACCTCAAGTCAGCACACTCGAGTAATCACACTTGAGTCAGCACAAGGAGCCCGCCATGACCAGCCCCATCCCACAACACGATAAGCCAAGCCTCATGCAGACTCTCCAACGTGCCTGGAACATCAACACTGGCCTAACCGCCCTGACCATCTTCAGCCTGATCCTGATCGCCTCGAGCGTCCTCGGATTGATCGTTGACCCACGCAGCACCGCCATACTGGGCACGCCGACCTGGATCAAAACCTTCAAATTCTCAGTTTCGACATTGCTTTATGGCGCGACACTGCTCTGGGCGATCACGCTGGTTGAAGGTCGCACTCGCCGCATCGCCAACATCGCCGCCAGCACTGTCGGATGGAGCTTTAGTATTGAACTGGTGCTGATCGTTATTCAGGGCGCTCGAGCCCAGCCGATGCACTTCAACTACCGCACACCGCTGGACTTGATCCTCTGGCAGGTCATGACCATCAGTATCTTCATCATGCTGATCGCTTTTGTGGTCCTGAGCATCAACGTTTGGCGCGGCATCAACACACAACCCGTGCTAGCGTGGGCGGTTCGGCTTGGCATGATCGTGACCCTGATCGGACTGATTCAAGGCTTTTCGATGACCAGCCCAACCCCGGCACAACTCGGGGCGCTGCAATCCGGGGCTGCCCCCAGCATGATCGGAGCACATACCGTCGGTTCCTCAAGTGTCACGCCAGACAATGGACCGGGTTTGCCGTTGGTCGGCTGGAGTACGGTACATGGTGACTTGCGCGTTGGACATTTTGTCGGCATGCACGCACTGCAACTGATCCCAATCCTCGGCTTGTTGCTGGCAGGCCGCCGCGAACGCTGGCTGCTCGAGGGACACCGAATTGCTTTGACTGTGATCGGCGCACTTTTCTATTTGGGATTGATCGGATTGTTCACCTGGCAAGCCTTGCGTGACCAAAGCATCATCGCAGCGGATGCCACGACGATCACGGCATTCCTTGGACTTGCCGCCATAGCCATTCTCTCGAGCCTGATCGTGATCACTCACGCACGCATGACTCAAAAAGTGATCGCCTGATGGAAACCATCTTTTCACTCTCGAGCCTGACCTCGATTCCATTCTGGTTGCTGATGATTTTCGCGCCACGTTGGAGTTGGACTCGCAAAATCATCGGATCGCCATTCGTGATTCTGCCCGCTGCGATTCTCTACATCGTGCTGGTGTTTCCAAACATCGTCTCGAGTTTTCCAACGCTCGCCAATCCAAAACTCGAGACGATTCAGACACTGCTCGGATCATCAGCAGGCGCGACCATCACCTGGGTTCACTTTCTGGCGTTTGATTTGTTCGTCGGGCGTTGGGCGTATTTGGACTCGCTCGAGCGCAACATTCATCCGCTGGTGATGGCCCCGATTCTGTTCCTAATCCTGATGTTCGGGCCGCTCGGATTTGCAATTTACTTGGGCGCTCGCAGCTTGCGAAAAACACAAACTGCTCAACTGATCTCAAGCCAATAACCCGCAACCAACTCGAGCCTGATCTCGTAACATGAACTTATGGAACACGGAATTCTGCGCGTCACGGCCCGAGAAAGCACACAAGTCCCAGCAGTCAGTGCCAAATTGCATTTGCGCATTGAAGGTGAAACGTTCGTCATGGGCAACGCCGTCACGCAACGTTCACGTGAGGTGCGCGAACTGGTCACGGCACTCAAAACCTTCGGCATCACCGATGAAGATGTCAGCGTCGAAGGCGTACAAGCAAAACTCAACCAAGGCTTGCTGAGCAAAGGCACAAAAGTGACCTTCAAATTGATTGTTCTCGCTCGAGACATTTCTGCAATTGGCGATCTGCTCGGCGCAGTGGCAAACGCACGCCATGCCGAACTTGAACGGATCGAATGGGTCTTTGACGATGACGAAATCGCACTCGAACTCTCGAGCAAAGCCATGGCCAAAGCGCACCGCAAAGCGAGCACGATGGCCGCCGCGATTGGGTACGTTGTGGTCGGGATTCGTGCCGTCAGCGATTCGCTCGAGTTGCCAAAGGTCCAAGATGTGGACATAGGTATGGTCGTCGATTGGATGAGTCAGGAGATGGAGCGCTCCAGCCGTCCGCGCAAGGTGGATGTGGGTACGGAGTTCAAAGCGACCCGAGAAATTGCGGCCTTGGTCAGCGCGGAATTTATGATCAAACCCAAAGAGGCATGATCTCGAAAATCAACCTCGACATTGCTCCAACGCTGTCACGAATACCGGAGCACGTCACGGGTCACGAATACCGGGCGAGTCTCGAGGTTAGCAATTCAAAAAATCCTGGCGCATCAGCCTCGAGTGCAACATCGCAATTCGCGGGTTTGCCAGTCACGTTCCAAACATCGCAGACGGTTCGGCCGAAGCTCGGACCATCGCTGCAATCGACTTCGACGTGCATCGATTTGAGCTTGAACAAATCGGGTTGAATCAAGTACGCGATCACGCATGGATCGTGCAGGGCTGGCCCCGCGAAATCGTAACGACGCTGATAGGCAAGCTTGAAAAACTCGAGCAGTTCGGCGGTGAAATGCGAAACTCGAGTATTCAATGCGCGAATCCGTTCGGCCCGTTCTGGTGTCGCCAGGACTTGATGCGTCAAGTTCAAACCAAACATCGTCAATGGCACACCGCTCGAGAAAACGATGTTGGCGGCGTGCGGATCGCAAAGGATGTTGAACTCGGCGGCGGGAGTCCAGTTGCCAATGTCGGTGCTGCCGCCCATCAACACAATGCGTTTGATTTTAGAAACGATGCTCGGCTCGAGGCGCATGGCGAGCGCAATGTTGGTCAGTGGTCCAACAGGCGCGAGCGTGACCTGACCCGGAAACGCGAGCACCGATTGAATGATGAATTCGGCGGCCCACATGGTTTCAAGACCGGTGCGAGGTTCGGGCAAATCTGGTCCCTCGAGTCCGTTGGTGCCGTGAACGCTTTCGGCACTGATTCGGTCGCGCACCAGTGGGACACTCGCACCAGAAAAAACTGGAATGCTCGAGCCACCCGAGAGGTTTGAGAGGCACAGTTCGCGCATGACCATCGCGTTTCGCGTCGTGTTCTCGAGACCCACATTGCCATACGTGACCGTGATGCCAAGCACCTCGAGTTCTGGGCTGGCGAGCGCGAGCATGATCGCAATCGCATCATCATGGCCAGGATCGCAATCGATGATGATTTTTTCGGGTGCCGTATTTGTTGGAGTCGCAGACATGCGCGAATCTTAACGCGCTTTTGATTTGGTCATGGCTCGAGATCGAAAGCTCGGGCAACCGCAAAGTCGTTGTCTTAGAAAATCGGAGTTCCAATTGTGATTCTGGCGAGGGCATAGCATGCTATGCGTCTTGATCCCAAGACGCACCTGACGGGCGGGATCGCCCCTACGGAAAAATCGGTTTTTGTAGCGGTGGAACAAGCACCTCTCCCCTGCTCGAAACTCGAGATCAAGAAAAAGCCCGAGCCAGTTTCACTCGAGCTTTTGACCTTACTTTCCACTTTCCACTTTCCACTTTTCCCTGGCCCTCAAACCTGCGTGACCACCATATTCTGCGCCGCGTCACGGTACGGTTCGAACAACGCGCTCGAGATGTAACGCTCGCCGTAGGAGGCAATCAACGCGACGATGCGTTTTCCAGCCATCTCTGGTCTGGAGGCGAGTTGAACGGCGGCATGAACTGCGGCCCCGGCGCTGATGCCGACCAGCAATCCTTCCTCGAGCGGCAAGCGTCGCGCCATGATCAGGGCTTCGTCGCTTGAAACTTGGATCACTTCGTCGAGCAGTCCAACCTCGAGTACGGCGGGAATGAAGCCAGTACCGATGCCTTGAATTTTGTGCGCTCCGGGTTGACCACCGGAAAGCACGGCGCTTTCACTGGGTTCGACGGCGATCATGCGGACGTTTGGATTTTGGGATTTCAGGTATCGGCCCACGCCGGTGATCGTGCCGCCCGTACCGACACCGGCGACGAACGCATCGATTTGACCATCGGTGTCGCGCCAGATTTCTGGGCCGGTGGTTTCAAAATGGATTTTTGGATTGCTCGGATTGCCGAATTGATCGAGCATCACCGAATCTGGAATTTCGGTTAAGAGTTGTTCGGCGCGTTTGATCGAGGCTCCGATCCGACCGGCGGCGGGTGTGATCTCGAGTTTCGCGCCCAAGGACAGCAGCACGATTCGGCGCTCTAGGCTCATGGTTTCGGGCATGGTCAGGATCAGTTTATAACCGCGTTGGGCCGCGACGAAAGCCAGGCCGATGCCGGTGTTGCCGCTGGTCGGTTCCACCAGCGTGGTTTTACCAGGTGTGATCCGACCGGCTTTTTCGGCATCGTTGATCATGGCCCGGGCGATGCGGTCTTTGACGCTGACCAGCGGGTTCATGCTCTCGAGTTTGGCGACGACCTCGCCGGGCAGTCCAGCACCGATTTTGCCCAATTTAACGAGTGGTGTGTTGCCAACGAGGGCGGTCACGTCTGCTGCGATCTTCATGTTTGCCTCCAGGGTTGAACGGATTGGGGTCAGCTTAGCTCAGCTCCAAAGGTACTTGATTAGCGTCGGGTTGCGGGTGCGATACACTCTGACATGGCGGGTTCGAGCAAACT
>JAYURE010000944.1:0-2526 GCA_043756345.1 Deinococcales bacterium
TGGCCGCCTGGATAGATGAGGTCGCGCCGAACAACCCGGTGCTGATTTCCTCGAGGGATTACCACACTGTCTGGGTGAATTCTTTGGCGTTGAATCTGACCGGGATTCACGCGGGTACGTCCGACCCGGAAGGCGGCGTGATCGTCCGTGACGAACAAGGTCAGCCATCAGGAACACTGCTCGAGACTGCGATGCTGTTGGTGCGACGGGCCATCCCAGCCGCAACCATGACCGATTCGATTCGGGCCGCAACAGCCGCTGCGACTGACATGGAATCCCGAGGGTTCACCTGCGTTCACACCATGGCTTACGAACCACCAGAAAGCATGCGGGCCATGCTTGAACTCGAAACGCGAAACGAACTGCCATTGCGAATCTGGGCCAGCCTGCCGCACGCCGATCTCGAGCATCTTCAAGCGATTGGATTGCATGGCGGCACTGGAAACCGGGTTCGATTGTCCGGCATCAAATTCTTCGCGGATGGGGCGTTGGGTGCTCGCACTGCCCACATGCTCGAGGATTACATCGGATTTCCTGGAGAACGCGGTGTCAGTGTTGATTCTGGCGAAACGATCACCGAACGCGGACGCCTGGCGCTCGAGTTGGGTTTCGCACCGATAGCGCACGCGATAGGTGATGCCGCAAACCGAACGGTGCTGGATGCCTTCGAGAAACTCGCACCATTGGCAAAGGCCCGAGGGGTGCGTTTGCGGCTCGAGCATGCACAACATTTACACCCGGATGACATCGCCCGGTTCGGCAAACTCGGCGTGGTGCCGGGAATGCAGGCCGTTCACATTCCCGGTGACACGCGCAACATCGACACGCTTTTAGGCACGACTCGGGCCAGCAACAGTTATGCCTTTCGCAAACTGATCGAAACGGGAGCGACCATCGCGCTCGGATCGGACGCTCCGATTGCCACGCCGGACCCGAATCTGGGCTTCGCCGCCGCCACAGACCGGCATGATACGAACGGTAATCCGTGGCATCCCGAACAGGCACTCTCGAGGCTAGAGACGTTACAGGGCTATACCTGCAACGCGGCATTTGCCGCCGGTTGGGAAAGCTGGTATGGACGGATTGCGCCCGGATTCGCTGCCGAATTCACACTCTGGGATGGAAACCCAACGCTCGAGCCAGCAAAACCATTGCGAACCATCAGGCCAGGGCCGACCATGGGTTGAAGCTCCAAATCGGCTCGAGCCTAAAGTGCTGACCCGACGATATAGTGCCAGTTATGCAAGACGCTCTTCCTTGGGTTGGTCTCGGCGTGGTCGCCTGCTTGGTTGGCATCGCGGCGTACTTCTCCAAACTCTCGTACACCATTTTTTTGGTGGTCGTCGGCTTGCTGCTGAGCATTTTTAAACCGTTCGACATTCAACTTTCCAAAGAGATGATCCTGTTCGTTTTTCTGCCGCCACTGTTGTTTGAAGGTTCGTTGCACATCAAGCTCGAGTACCTGCGGCGTTACGCCTGGCCGATAGGAATTCTGGCGATGATCGGCACGGTTGTCTCTGCTGGGCTGATTGCTCTGGCGGCACGTACAATCCTCAATTTTGGTTGGGAGAGCGCCCTGCTGCTCGGCGTGATCCTCTCACCGACCGATCCGGTCAGCGTGCTTTCACTGTTCAAGCAACACGGAGCGCCCAAAGGGTTGCGAATGATTCTCGAGGGCGAAAGTGTCTTCAACGACGGCATCGGCATTGTCTTTTACGTGATTTTACTCAAAGCCCTTTCTGGCGAGGAAGTTACCGCCCTGAGCGGCACGCTCGAGTTTCTAAAAATTGTATTGGGTGGCGCGGCGGTCGGTTTGGCCCTCGGGTACTTGACGCACATCATCATCTCGCAAATCAACGATCACCTGACCGAAATCTTGATCAGCCTGGTCTGCGCTTACGGCTCGTTCGTGCTGGCCGAAACTTTTCACTTCTCCGGTGTGATCTCGACGGCGCTGGCAGGATTGCTGATGGGCAACCTCGCCTTGCGTCACGCAATGAGCGAATCAACTCGAGAATCCTTGCTGCTGACCTGGGAGGTTCTGGCATTCATGTCGAACTCGGCAGTGTTTTTGCTGATCGGACTCTCGGTGAACATCAACAATTTGCTTGGCAGCATCGGTTCGATTCTGGCCGCCGTTGCGTTCATGCTGCTCTCGAGAATTGCCGTGGTTTACGGTCTGTTGCCCGCCGCAAACCTGTTGCAATCCGCACAGAATAAAGTGCCGGTTGCCTGGATGCACGCCGCCTACTGGGGTGGGCTGCGTGGCGCAATTCCGGTGGCATTGGTGCTCGGACTCGAGACGCAATTTCAGGCGGTACAAAATACGACATTGAGCACCATCGTTTTTGGCGTGACCGTCTTTTCGATTGTGGTTCAGGGGATCACGATGCAGCCGTTGATGGTTCGGTTGGGACTCTCGAGCGAAAAAAGTTAAACCCGCTGCAACTCTCGAGCCTTTCATTTTCTTCCTGAAATGCCGTGATACTTTTTGCAAATGTTCAAACCCATTTCCATCTTCTGTTG
>JAYURE010000945.1:0-6939 GCA_043756345.1 Deinococcales bacterium
AGCACCTGACGGGCTGTTCGCGCTTCTTGCTCACAAGACAGCACCTGACGGGCTGTTCGCGCTTGCACTTTCAACTTTCCACTTCGCTTGCGCACTACCCGTCGCGTGTCTGCTGCAATAATCTCGAACGCACTGCGAATGAACACCGGCATGTTCATCGTGGTCATCAGGGCAATGTCGGCACTTCGGCTCGAGGATTCGTTCAGGAAATCCATGACCCGCAGGACTGGATTGCGTTTGAAGAAATTGGTGAACAGTTCGGCTCCGGGTTGGCGGTTGTGCGCCAGGACGTTCAAAAACACGCTGTCCATCCAGCCGTACCAATCAAAACCCGAGGTTGGATAATGCGGGTGTTCGTGATTGACCAGGCTCGAGGTGATCAGCGCCGATTGTTGTTGAATCCGTCGGAAGGTATAGCCGGTGCTGGCCTTGGTGCGTCCGCCCGCCGTGCCGATGTTGGTCACATGCCTGCTCGGGTGGACCTGAAACGGCGCGTCGGTCATCGGAATCATGTTGAATTCCGTCTCGAGAATCTGGTACGAACTGACCTTGAGGATGTCACGGATGTACGTCTTCAACGCCACGTCGTATTCGGCTTCTGGCAGCATTGCGCTCGAGAAAATCGTGTATTCGACCAAGGCTCGAGTCGGGCTTTGCGGCAGCACGTAAACGAAGCGCGTGTCGTTGGTTTGTTGCACCCGAAAATCCATGAACGTCGCGGCGAGCGGATCGAACACGGGTTCTGGTGTTTCGATGATCCAGCCTTTGAAATGCTGCATCAAAAAATTATTCCCCGCGCTGAGGATCTGTGTCGGGCTCGAGGCTGGGACACTGTTGAACGCCCATTTCCCCGAGTACGTTTCGCCATTGACCTGAACCCGAACGCCAGCAGCATGATCCTCGAGCGATTCGAGTTCGCCATAAACCAGCGTGATGTTGGATTGTTTCTCGAGCCAGTCGAACATGAATTCGTAGAAGTCGATGCCGCGAATCATTTTGTAAACGTAAGGCGACATCGCAAACCGTTTGGAAAGCCCATCTCCATGAACCCAAATGTGATCCCAACGCTGCGAGACCACCGCTTCAAACGCCCCTGGTGTGGCCTCCCAGAAACTCCAAGTCCGGTCATTCTCGAGTTTCGGGGCGCGTTCGACAATCAGCACCCGGCGTTTCAATCCCGCCAGCGCCATGTGATACGCCAGGCTCAGTCCGCTCGCGCCCGCCCCCAAGATGATGTCGTCAAACTCGAGCATGATGTTGACAGTTTACCGACTTCCAATGAGTGAACACTCGAGCCTGCGACCTGGCCCGTGACCAATCCTCTCCAATGGGGGGAGGTGTCGCCGCAGGTGACGGAGGTGAAAACCCCCATTCCACCCAATCCTTACAGCAACCCGTCGCTCGAGCCTGCACTTCTGAGCGTCCACCAAACCTTGGGAATCATCGCCAACTTCTCACGGCCCGGAACCATGGCACGTTTGCTGAAATTATCAAATCCGTTCAACTCGAGTTTGCCAAGAATTCCCTCATAGCTCGCGGCGGCGAGTGCGACGGCGAATCTTGCTGGTCCGTGCAGTTTGGCGAGGCCGCGCCAGCCTTGGCAGTAGTTGTGTCTGGCGAGCACGTCGAGTTCGCGCAGCATGGCGATGTATTGCGGGGTGATCCGTCCGGCGCGAAGGTCGTGTTCGCTGACCCCGTGTCGCTCGAGCAGTTCTTTTGGCAGGTAGATTCTGTTGCGTTCGAGGTCTTCGCCGACATCGCGCAGGATGTTGGTGAGTTGCATGGCCATGCCCATTTTCAAGGCCCGCTCGAGCGTGGCATCTCCGCCACTAAAACCACCGATGGGCGCAATCATCCAGCCGACCACTCCGGCAACGCGACGGCAGTAGGTCATGAGTTGATCGAGGGTTTCGTATTGCACTTCCTCGAGGTCCATTTTCAATCCCAAATACAATTCCTCAAACGGTCCCTGCTTGATCGGGAATTTGCTGCGTGCCCAGGCGAGCGCCAGGCTCATCGGGTCATTTTCGGGCGTGCCTGCAAGCGCGAGCTTGATGCGGTTGCGCCAGCGTTCAAGTTCAACTCGGGCGATGCTCGGCTCGAGTTCATCGGCGATGTCGTCCCCGATGCGGCAGGCGGCATACACAGCCCAGACTGCGAAGCGTTGTTCGCGTGGGAAAAACCTCGAGCCTAAGTAGAAGGTGCTCGAGTGTGCTTTGGTGATCTGGCGGCAGTGTTCGATGGCTTCGGTTGGAAGCTCGAGCGCTAGTTGTGGGAGATCAACTTGTATTGCAGTTGGACGCAGCGTGGGTTGTGGTTCAAGTTGGTTCAGCATGCGTCCTCCTTTTCGGGTTGCATTGATGTTATTCGGGTCGAATGTCCTGAACTTCACCGTACCTCACACTTAAACCACGTGCAAGCCTGTGAAGCGTGTCTGACACGTTAGAAAAGCTCGGCTTGGCTCGGGTTTGGCTGCGGGTTCAAGTCGTGTCTGTCACGCTCGAGTCGTTCAGGTTTTGGGCGGTAACGGTGCTCCCAATGGCGTGTTTTGTGGTTTGCCGATGGCTCGAGGCAGCGGCGTGTGTTGTGCGTTCGTTGCAGTGATTGTTGCCTGCTCGAGTCCGGTTTTGATGAACAGTTCTATCGTTACGGCGCGACGCATTTCGGCTCGGGTTCGCTCGAGACCGGCCTCTTGGAGTGTTGCCCGCACGGTGTCCCGGTTGGGGAAGCGAATCTGTCCAAGCTCGAACAAGGCTTGTACAACCCTGCCGAGGCCCGTATCGGATTGGCGCAGGTACATCATGAAGATGCGTCCGCCCGGTTTGAGCACTCGAGCACATTCGAGCAGTCCGGCACGGGTGGAATTGAATTCGTTCAGGGTCGCTCCGAGAACCACGCCGTCAAAGCTCGAGTCGGGGTAGGGCAGTGCTTCGGCGTTCGCCTGTTCAAGTGTGATCAATCCCGCCAGTTCTGGCTCGAGTTCGGTTTGAATTCGTGTTTGGGCCTTCTCGAGCATCGGTTTGGAGATGTCTATTGCGGTGACGTGATTGCCTTTTCTGGCGAGGGTCATGGCGTAATTGCCGGTGCTCGTGCCGACATCCAGAAAGTTCTGGTCTGGTTTGACCTCGAGCCAGTCGAGCATCAGGGCGAATTCGCGCTCGAGCGTGTAGCTTTCGCCAGTCAGGAGTGAAAGCGAACGCACGCGCCAGGCGTCGTAAAGCGCGGCGGTGATCGGGATCAGGTTGCTTTGTTGCGCCAGTGTCAGGCGGGCATGGCTTGGGAGGCGGTTGGCGATCACGTTTCGATTGTAATGATTGTGTTTGCTCGAGATCAGGGCGCGGACTGCAAAGGGGGAGGCAGGGGGTGTTCCACACCTGACAAACCTTGTACGGGTTTGTGTATCAATACCTTCATTTGTCCCGAGGCGCGGAAAGATGAAATCGGTATCCATGCGTGCTATAAACGTTTTTGGATGCTTTACCGTTGGGCATTGACATTGTACAAACTTTGGACATACAATTGTGGCACAGGCAGCAAACTCGAGTTGAAGTTCAGACGCAAGCAAAACTCGAGATCTCAGAAACCTTCATTGCGAGACTCCTATCACCAGTCGTTAATTCCAGAACTCATCGCCAGCACCGATCTTCTCGAGGCCATTGATGCACTCACAGCTTGAAATCACTTCCAACGACACACCGATGTTCACGGCGAACGAGGTTGAGTTGCGCACCGGTGTGCCTGCCACCACGCTGCGCCAATGGGAGCGCCGGTACGGGCTGCCCAATCCGCAACGGGCAAGCTCCGGCTATCGGCTTTACAGCCAGCAGGACATCGGCTGCATTGAATTCATGCGCAATCAAATCAGCGGTGGTGTGCCCGCCAGCCGTGCCGCGCAACTGTACGTGCTCAACAAACCTGTCAAAAATCCAGTTGTTCAGCAGACACTTCAATCGGGAGCAAACCTCGTCTCGAGGTTGATCGAAGCCACGCTTTCTGGCGACAATGGACTTGCCGACCGGGTGCTGAGCGAAGCACACGCCAGCCTGAGTGTCGAAGATGTGCTCTTAAGTGTCATTCAACCAACCCTGATCGAAATTGGCGAAAAATGGCACCGTGGCGAAATCAACGTCGCGCACGAACATCAGGCCAGCAACTTCTTGCGCGGCAAACTGCATGGCCTGCTCGAGTTGGCGGGCAACAGCAGGCATGGCCCGGCGATCATTGTCGCCTGTGCGCCCGGCGAATGGCACGAGATTGGATCACTGATGCTGGCGATTTTCTTGCGTCGTGCCGGATTCCGCACGCATTACTTGGGTGCGAACACGCCGGTCGAGGACTTGGTGCGTTTCGCCCGAGAGGTCAAGGCCGAAGTCCTGATGATTTCGGTCAGCAATGCCGAAGTGCTCGAGAATTTGCGCAGCACCGCCCGGTTTTTGCTCGAGGCGGCACCGTTGGTCGTTTACGGTGGCGCGGCCTTCAATGAACGTCCGGAGATGGCCCGCGAGTTGGGTGGCGAGTACCTTGGGTCAGATTCGGCGATGGCACTCGATGGCCTGATGGCGAGGTTTGCCGCATGAACGGAGTCCGGCCCGCGAAAATCGAACGCCAAGATTTGCACGCCGATGTGACCGTGATTGGCGCGGGTTTCGCTGGTCTGACCGCCGCCGCGCTGCTCGCCAACGAGGGTTTGAAAGTGCGCGTTCTCGAGCGTGACATTCACCCTGGCGGTTGCGCCGCCGCGTACACACGCAAAACAAAAGTGGGCGAGTTTCGTTTCGCCGTCGGTGCGACTGTCGCCGCTGGCCTCGAGCCGGGCGGATTGCTCGACCAGTTGTACTCGCACCTTCATATGCGTCCCAATTTCGAGCCGCTCGATCCGGCGATGCGTTTGCACTTGCGCGGCGACGACGGCAGCGAACGCAAAGTGCAATTGCACGGCACCCGCGAACGTTGGAGCAATGAAATCGAGCGAGCCTTCCCAGGTCAACTCGAGCAAAAAAAGAAATTCTGGAAGGAAATTCAGGGCATCAGCGATGTCATGCACCACGCCGCCCGCAAGTTTCCGGTCATGCCGTTCAAAAGCTTGAACGACGTACTCGATACGGCCAGAGGCTTTCACCCACAAGTCCATCGTGTGCTGTTTAACCTGTATCGCACGGTTGGCGATTTGCTCGAGCAGCATCAGATCAGCGATCCGGCCCATCGCGCCCTGATCGACGGGCAACTCTTGGATTCGATGCAATGCACCAGCCAAACCTGCGCGTTGCCGAACGGATCGTATGCGCTCGAGATTTACCGATATGGCGCACAGTATGTGCCGGGCGGTCTCGCCTCCATCGCCGAGGATTTTGCGAGCGCGATCCGCAACCGTGGCGGCGAGATTCATTACGCCACCCGCGCCCGTCGCGTGATCGTCGAAAATGGCAAAACGGTTGGGGTTGAAACGCACGGTCGAACCTTCCTCTCGCCGATAGTGATTTCGACCGCGCCACTCGAGGACACCGTGAATTTGTTGGGCGAATCCAAACCAACAGCGCTCGAGCGTCGCGCCGCAGGTCTGCCCGAAATCTGGGGCGCATTTACCCTCTACATTGCCGTGCGCGACGCCGCACTGCCTGAAGATGCCCACCGGTTCGAGCAACTGATCGATTACAACCAGAACGGTCTCGAGGAAAATTTTCTGGTCTCGATTTCCGCGCCTTGGGATCGCACTCGAGCACCCGAAGGCCACCGTGCCATCACCATCAGCACCCACGTTCACGCCCAAGACTGGCAGCATTTGGAGCGCAACGCCTACCAAGCCAAAAAACGTGAACTCGAAACACGCATCACCGACCGCCTCGAAACCCTCTGGCCCGGATTCAACGCCAACGTGGTCCACCTCGAGACGGGCACGCCACGCACCTTTGAGAAGTTCACGCTGCATTCGCTCGGACGGGTCGGTGGCGTTCCACAAACACCACGGGCCGCGAATTTTCACGCGCAACACCACACGAGCGGCATTCCCGGCCTGTACTTGGCGGGCGAAACGATCTTCCCAGGCCAAGGCACCATCGGGGTGGCTGTCTCTGGCTTCAACGCATACCGGGCGGCCAGGCGCTTCCTGAACCGTCAACCGTCAACCACTCGCGCTCTCAGCATTCCGGCCCGAGCGTCATGAGCCGCGACCACAAAGACCCCAAGGACACCAACTCCCGACGGGACAGCACAGGAGGCTTTATGACCGCACCAGTCACCGCCAACCGCCAGCACGCCATGCGATACCGCCGTGGACAAACCGTTTACTACGAAGGCGATCCGGCCCTGAGCCTGTTCCGTGTCGAAAGCGGCCTGATCCGCATCGCCAAACTCACCCCTCGAGGTCGCGTTTTAACTGTGCGTCACGTCCTGCCCGGCGATTACTTCGGCGAGGAAGCCCTTACAAAGAGCTGGCGCGACCATCAAGTCGAAGCCCTGACCGACGCGACCGTGATCCCGGTGGACCCGAACGGCATTCAAGGCGAAAGCCTCAGCGTCGTCACCCGCAGCCTGTCCGACCAACTCCAGCGTGTGATGGCCTACGAGTACCACCTGCAAATTGGCGACCTGCGCCAACGTGTCGCCCGATACCTGCTCGAGCTTTCCAAAACCCCACTCGGCGGCAGCGATGATGATGGGAAACTGTACGTCCGGGCCACCCACGAATTGATCGCCGAAGGCACCTCGAGCACCCGTGAAAGCGTCTCGAAAATCGTTACCGAATTGCGCAGCGAGGGCCTGGTACAAAGCGGCTACCGTCGGATCACACTCTTGAACATCCCACAACTCGAGCAGATGGCCGAAGCCAACGACCTCGACGATGACGACGATTTTTGAACAGTAAGCATTCGAGTCTGATTCATCCAGCCGACGGTTCAGGCTTCGGGCACAACCCGAATTCGAGACTGTCGGCTTTGATTT
>JAYURE010000946.1:0-6935 GCA_043756345.1 Deinococcales bacterium
AGAATTCGCCAGCACCGCCAACCGAGGCCGGTGAAAATCCATCAAATCCGTCAGGCTCAAACCGTAATCGCCACGGTATTCGGAACCATCGGCCAGAAACGCGCCATACGGTCCCACGGATGCCGCCACGAACGGTTTGACTCGAACACCCGAGCTTGAGCCTCGACTCGAGGCCCAGAACGCATCTCGAGCCTCACACGCCAACCGGACGGACAGACGCATCAAATCGGCAGACTCGACTGTGCTCAAACCACGCTGCGCAAAACCCTGAAAGGTCGCCTGGTAACTCGCGGTGATCGCACAATCCGCACCCGCCACAAAGTAATCGGCATGAACCTCCCGAATCAAATCCGGTGTCTGGAGCAAAACCTTCGCGCTCCAGAGTGGATCGTGCAAATCACAACCTCGCGCCTCGAGTTCGGTCGCCATCGCCCCATCCAAGATCACGCAGGGTTTGAGTTCAAGAATGCTCGAGATGGGGTTGTTCACACGTGCAGGCTAACCTGTCCAGGTGAACTCAGGTTTGCTTTTCGAGAAACGCTGTGACCGCAATTTCCAACACGTCCGTCTCGAGCAAGAACGCATCGTGACCGTGCGGACTGTCGAGTTCCCAGTACAACGAATCCGGGATTTTTTGTGCGAGTTCTTGAACCTCGCTTGGCAAATACAGAATGTCACTCGAGATGCCGACACAAAAAACGGGTTGCGAAATCCCAACAAGTTCTTCATCGGTCAACGCGAACCGATCCATCGCCTTCGAGATCGTGATGTACGCATTCGCATCGAAACGCTCGAGCAATTTTTCGCCCTGATGCTCCAGGTACGTTTCCATCGCAAAGCGCCTGATGTCGGTTGGGCTCATGTTGCGACCTTGCGTGCGGTTGAATGATTCTGGGCAACGAAAAAACAATGTGGTGATCGCTCGAGCCAAGGCCAGCCCGCCCGGTTGTGCCGCGTACCTTCCGCCACGAAAATCGGGATCGTTCTGAATCGCCATTCGCGCCAAATGACTGAAAATAATGCCCCAAGCACTGTGTCGCGCCGGAGCGCCAATGACCACGCCGGAACGCACAAATTCTGGATTTTGTTTCAACCACTCGAGCGCCAGCATTCCACCCATGCTGGCACCGACGACCGCACGAATGCTCGAGATTTTCAGGTGGTCCGCCAAGGCGCGTTGCACCCGAACCATGTCCGCAATCGTGATCTCGGGAAAATTCGGGCCGTAATCGCGTCCGGTTTCTGGTTCCGGGCTGGCCGGTCCGGTCGTGCCGTAACAGCCTCCAAGCACGTTCGAGCAGATCACGAAATCCCGATCCGTGTCGAGCATTCTGCCCGGACCAATCAACTCGGGCCACCAGCCGTCCGATCCACCGACCTGACTCGAGCCGGTCAGCGCGTGACAAACCACCACGGCATTGTCTCGGGCCTCGTTTAAGGTTCCATAGGTTGTATAAGCCACCCGAACCGGTGCGAGCGTGCCACCAAGCTCGAGTTGCAACGGTTTTTTCGCGCTGAAGACCGTTGCGTATTTTGTGGTTAATGGATTCGGTTTGGCTTCCGGGAATAGGACCCGAGCCTCGTAATCACCGAGGTTCTCAACTTGCATGTCTCGTTCGGAACGAAGTGTAGAGGTCATTGCAACTCCATCATGACAGGTTCGGGGGAAACCTCGAGAGACCCAACGTTGAGTCTCTCGAGGTTCGGAACCTACTTGTGAATCTCGAGCCTGGCTACTGCGCCTTGCCCGCTAAGGTGGCGCTTGGAACCTCGTTCAGCTTGCCGGTTTTGACATCGTAAATGTACCCATAAATCGGAATGTTTTTGGGCACGAGCGGATGGTTGCGAATGCGTTGTACATCGGTTGTGACGCTTTTGGCTTGATCCTTGATCGTCAGCCAATCCACAAATTCGCCCTCGTTCGAGCCGGGTCCTTGACCGACATCATGAAAACCGTTCGCGCCCAGAGCGGCGGTCTCGAGGCTGCTGGCAAGCAGGTCAGCCATCAGTTCGTTGGAGAAAAATTCCATGCCGCAGTTCGTGTGGTGAATCACGAACCATTCGCGTGTGCCCAACAATTTGTACGAGATCACCAGCGAACGGATCGCATCGTCGCTGGCACGGCCTCCGGCGTTGCGGATCACGTGCGCGTCGCCCTCGCTCAGCCCGGCGAATTTGGCCGGATCGAGCCGTGCATCCATGCAGGTCAGCACCGCAAAGTGCCGGGCCGGGGGCATGGCGAGGTTGGCTTTGTCTCCAAAGTCTTTCGTGTAATTCGTGTTGGCGGCAATGACCTGTTCAAGAATGCTCATGGGTTCTCCCTCAAATCTGGTCTGACTTGAGATGGTGCCTCGAAGGTCCAACTCGAGCGTTTCCAACCCGATGAATTTTGGCTTGCGGATTCTCGGACCACACAGTGGACCGAGAATCCGTGGCTTGAGAACGTTTGATTCAATCGTCAGCAGCTTGCGCAAGTCCTTGTGCGGCTGCCGTCAGTGCTTGTTCAATGTCCTCGAGAATGTCGTCAATGTGCTCGAGGCCGACACTGATGCGCACGAGGCCCGGTGTGACTCCGGCATTGAATTGTTCTTCTGGCGAGAGTTGCGAGTGTGTGGTGCTGGCTGGGTGAATCACCAAGGTTCGCACATCACCGACATTGGCCAAGAGTGTTGCCAGTTTGACGTTGTTGACAAACGCCTCGCCCGCCGCACGGCCACCTTTCAACTCGAAAGTCAGCACGCCGCCCGCGCCGTTCGGCAGGTACTTCTGGGCTCGAGCGTAATGCGGGTGCGATGGCAAACCGGGGAACGTGACCTTCAAAACCTCAGGGCGTGTCTCGAGCCATTGTGCAACCTTGAGCGTATTTTGAACGTGACGTTCGCCACGCAAAGAAAGCGTCTCGAGGCCCTGCAAGAAGTTAAACGCACTCTGAGGGCTCATGGCTGCACCGAGGTCGCGCAAGGTTTCAACTCGAGCGCGAATCGCCAGCGCAATGTTACCGAATGGTCCGGCCGTGCCGAAAACTTCCCAGAAGTTCAAGCCGTGATAGCTCGGGCTTGGTTCGGTGAACAGTGGGTAACGTCCGTTGCCGTAATCGAAATTGCCAGCGTCTACCAGCAAGCCGCCGATGCTGGTCGCGTGACCACCGATCCATTTGGTGGCGCTGTGAATCACGATGTTCGCGCCGTGTTTGATTGGTTGGTGCAGGTAGCCGCCCATGCCGAAGGTGTTGTCCACGATCACGGCCACGCCCTTCGCGTGTGCCGCCGCAGCAATCGCCTCAAAATCCGCAACGTTCAAGGCCGGGTTGCCAATCGTCTCGAGGTAAACGGCTTTGGTGTTGTCGTCGATCAAGGCCGCAAACTCTTCTGGGCGCTCCGCTGAAGACGTGAATTTCACGTTGATCCCAAGTCGGGGCAACGTGACTTTGAACATGTTGTACGAGCCGCCGTACAAATTCGGGGTCGAAACAATGTTGTCACCCGCTTGTGCCAGCGTCGTGATTGCCGCAAACTCCGCCGCGTGACCGGAGGCAAACGCCACTGCTGCCGCGCCACCCTCGAGCGCCGCGATGCGCTTCTCGAGCACGTCGGTTGTTGGGTTCATCAAGCGTGTGTAAATGTTGCCGAACTCTTGCAGCCCGAACAACCGTGCGGCGTGCGCGGCATCGTTGAATTTGTAACTGGTGGTCTGGTAGATCGGCACGACTATCGAACCGGTGGTTGGATCGGCAACTTGTCCGGCATGGATTTGCAGGGTTTCAAACTTTGGCATGATGGATCTCCTTGGGGGTCTCGAGGACGGAAAGGGGCGGTGGAAAGTGGAAAGTTCAAAGTGTAAAGAGGATTTTTCTTTTCACCTTCTTGCTCACAAGACGGCACCTAGCGGGCCGTTCGCGCTTCTTGCTCACAAGACGGCACCTGTCTTGACCCTACAGCAGCACCTTCTTGCATCCACAGCGGCACCTGACGGGCCTGATGCGCTTCGGGCTTTGGTCGCTAACGGGCTGTTCGCGCTTCCACTTTGAACTTTTCACTGTTTTGAAAATCGTGCGCGTGCGAACCCGCCTGCCAATAACATCAAAAACCCCTCCTCTCTCGAGAAGGGCCAATAGCGTGCATTCGCGTCCCTTCTCCTATCTGCCCAAGTTCGCGGTTTTGATTTCGCGGCTTGGATGGAGTTAGCACCGAACAGTTCAGGGATTTCGTCTCGAGAAACTAAATGGAAACGAGGCCAGCAACCATTCGGTGGCTGAACATTCGCGTACACATTTTGATCGTCTCGAGCATCGTGTCCTTGAACTTCGGTTGCTGCGGTTTCATCGGGCCTGTCCCTCCACCGCTCTTGATAAGAGAACCAAAGTTGTAAGCCTTTTCGGGCTGGAGGCGAGTTTAAGCGGGCTCGAGGATTCCTGTCAACCTGGAACGGATTTTATTGAGGATTTCATGTGTGCCTGGACTCGGTTCATCCAAGATTTAAGTTTGAGGGCTAAACTGAAACGGTCGTTTGTTTCTCTGCTCACTTCGCTTGGCCGAAATGTCCGGTTTAACCTGTTTTTCCCCGCAAAGCCTCACGCCCGAAACCCCAGGGCGTTTTTCTTCCCCAAGTATAAAACGAGCGTTTGTTTTCAAATCTTCAGTCTCGAGGAGCAAAAACCATGATTCAGAATCACAGTCCACGCCAAACCGCACCCATTTCTACACGGCACTCCATCCTCGAGACCCCCGACCTGGGAATGTTCGGCTTTCACAACCTGACCGGCATTCACCGCAACCTTTCACCAATCCAACTGGTTGAACAGGCGATTGCCCGCAACGAAGGTTGGTTGTCCGAACACGCGGTGTTTATTGCGCACACCGGCACGCACACCGGCCGCAGCGCCAAGGATAAATTCGTGGTCGATCACCCAGATTCCAGCGCGGAGATTTGGTGGAACAGTCCGTACCAGAAAAAACTCGAGCCGCAGAAATTCCAGAATCTTTTTGAAGATGTGCTCGAGCATTTCGAGGGCAGCGATCCGTTCGTGCTTGATGCCTTCGCCGGGGCCGACAACAAGCACCGGATTGGTGTGCGTGTCGTCACGACATTCGCTTGGCACAATCTGTTCGCCCGTAACATGTTCATTCCGGCCACAGCACCCGAGGCCCAAGAGTTCGCGCCCGATTGGACGGTGATTTGCGCCCCGAATTTCAAAGCGAATCCCGTGCGTCACGGCTCGAGATCTGAAACGCAAATTGTGATTTCACTCGAGCAAAAAATGATCGTGATCGTCGGCACGTCTTACGCCGGGGAAATCAAGAAAAGTATTTTCACAGTTTTGAATCACACTTTGCCCGCACGCAACATCATGCCGATGCACTGCTCGGCCAACGTTGGTGAGAATGGCGATGTCGCACTGTTCTTCGGCATGAGCGGCACAGGCAAAACCACGCTCTCGGCGGACGAATCTCGAGGCTTGATTGGTGATGACGAACACGGCTGGAGCGATCACGGTGTCTTCAACTTCGAGGGCGGCTGCTACGCCAAAGTCATCAACCTGTCTGCCAAGGCCGAACCACAAATTTTTGCGACCACACAAACGTTCGGCACGGTGCTCGAGAATGTTGTCTTTGATCTCGAGACACGAGAACTCGATTTGAACGATGGCAGCCTGACCGAAAACACCCGCAGCGCCTACCCGCTTTCGCAAATCAGCAATGCGATCATTCCCAGCCGTGGGGCTCACCCGAACAACATCGTTTTCCTCGCCGCCGATGCCTTCGGTGTGCTGCCTGCGATCTCGAGACTGACACCGGTTCAGGCGATGTACTACTTCCTGAACGGCTACACCGCCAAAGTTGCCGGAACCGAAAAAGGCATCATCGAACCGCAAGCAAGTTTCGAGACGGCTTTCGGTGCACCGTTCCTGACCCGAGAACCACACGTGTATGCCGAAATGCTGCGCCGTAAAATCGCCACGCACGGTGCTCGAGTCTGGTTGGTCAACACCGGTTGGCTCGGTGGACAGTACGGTGTCGGCACGCGCATCAAACTCGAACACACCCGAGCCATGGTCAGTGCCGCGCTCGAGGGACGATTGAACAACACGCACTACATCAAACACCCGATCTTCAACCTCGAGATGCCAGTGATGATTCCGGGCGTACCGAGCGAGGTGCTTGATCCTCGAGCATCATGGGCAGACGGTGCGGCCTACGACGCGCAGGCCAGAAAACTTGCGGGCATGTTCGTGCAGAACTTTGCGCAATTTGAAGCGAACGTTTCTGAGGCGGTACGTAACGCTGGCCCTCGAGTTTAAGAAATTCTGAAAAACGAAAAAGGCTCGAGGTCATGCTCGAGCCTCAATTCCTGTTGCTAAAATTATTGCAGCGGTTGAATCACAACCCGATCCTCTTGGAAGATCGGCACGAGCACCCGTTCGCGTTTGCTGTCGTAACCCAAATCGGCGGGCGACGGCAAGCCTGCGGCCAACACCTCGATCTTGCCATCCAGCGCGAGCGTGTACAGGCTGCTGGTTTCCCAACTCGAGATCACCCGACGACCATCTTTGAGGGTGATCACGCCATCGAGTGAGGCGGCGGGCATTTTGAGCACATCGCCGCGTTTGCCGTCCGCATCCAAGGTGTAAATCTCGCTCGAGCCGAAGGCCACGACTTGCAACTTACCATCAGGATTGACCTCGAGACCGTTCGGTAAGGTCAGTTCTTTGCCTTTGGCGAGCACACTGACCTCATCGCCGCTGCTGATCCGGTAAATCGCATCGGTGCCGTTTGGTCCAATGCCTTTGTCATCGGCGGTCAGGCCGGTGTCTGAGACGTAAACCGCGCCATCTTCATCGGCGGCGAGGTCGTTCAGGAAGGTGCTGCCTTCGATTGGAATTTCGCCGAGCGCCTCACCGCTGGTCAGATCAAATTTACGAACCGTGTCCAAATCGG
>JAYURE010000947.1:0-2517 GCA_043756345.1 Deinococcales bacterium
GCAATCACCCACGGTTCGGGCTTGGAGCCAACCAAGGTAAACTCGAGCGGTAATTTTCCTTCGGCGATGAAGGCATTCACGCCCGCTGCATACGCCTTCAGTGCCGCCCGCGTGTGCTCCGAAAGTGCCAACTCGGACGCCTGTGCCGCCCGGTAGAAGCCCCAGGTGCGCAAGAATTTGTCCTGCTCGAGCGCGGCATCGCCCAGAATCTCGGACAATCGGCCCGCTCCGGTGCGGCGGTTCAATTCCATCTGCCAGAGCCGGTCCTGCGCGTGAACGTACCCTTCGGCCCAGAACGCATCCAGGTCCGTGCTGGCTTTGATGTGCGGCACGCCCCACTGGTCCCATGTGACTGTCACCGGGCCGGATAGACCCTCGAGTTTACTGCTGGTATTGGCGGGCGCACAGGCCAGAAAAGCGGCACTGGAAATCAGCAACGCGACTACAAAACGTTTCATGAAAAACCCCCTTGGATTGCGTCCAAGGTATCATGCACTCATGGCAACTTGGCTCGAGGCAAGTGTTTCGGGCCGTGCAGAATTCAACAGCCCCGTGCTCAGAGTTCCAATCGGACCGGCAAATCCCAACTCCAACCTGCGATCTGTTCCGCCGATGGTGGCACGTCCTGCTCGAGCCACCATTTGACGATTCCCACGAATTGGGCCGCATAAGCACGGGTTCGCATCCCGACAGGGACACCGTTTGCCGGTATGGTCTCCGCAAACAAATCGGATCGGCGCTCGAGGAATTGGACCACCTGCGATTCCATATCGCTGGCGATGCTGTTCAGTCCGTGCCGCCCCAGCATCAAGCGGTAGTACGGCGCGTGAAGCGCAATGTGCTCGAAAATATGCACCACCACCGCTGGCAGGTACTCGTCAGATCCGGCATTTACCCGTGGGTCCTCGAGCGATTCTGCGCCATTATCCAGCAAGGTGCCGACCTCCTGCGTCCAGCTTCGCAGCAGGTCACGTTTGCTGCTGTAATGGCGGTAAAACGTGGCCCGGTTGACCTCGGCCCGTTCGATGATTTCGCTGACCCGCACTGCCTCGAATCCTTGCTCAAGGACGAGCGCCAGGAACGAATCGCGCAGCATTTTCTGGGTGCGTCGCTGACGAGGGTCGGGTCTTGAGGGCAGTTTTTGCGACATTTTGAACTCCATGTCGCATAAGCGACGTTTCGTCGATATTATCGGTTGTCCAGTTTTTCAACTGCCCGTACTCTACAGGCTATGAGTGACACCACACTGACCGCTGACGATGTGCTTGATGCCATCAACGACTCCGAATTCTTGCTCAATCCACAACCGTTCTACGCCCGAATGCAACGCCAAATGCCACTCATTTTCATTCCAGAAACGCAATCCTGGATGGTGTTTCGTTACGACGATGTGCAACGAATGCTGACCGATTTCAACACGTTTTCCTCGAAGGTCAAATTCCCGGTGGAACAAAAAGATTTCACGCAGAGCATGAACTTCATGGACCCTCCGCGTCACAAATCAGTTCGCGCACTCGCCCAGCAATCGTTCACCCTGAAGCGTGTCGAGGCGATGGGACCACGCATCGAATCACTCGCCAAAGAACTCTTGGACAAAGCCCTCGAGCAGCCCAATTTCGATTTTATTCTCGAGTTTGCCAATCCACTGCCGGTGATTGTGATTGCCGAGATCATGGGTGTTCCAACTGAGGGACACGCCCATTTCACCGACCTCTCGAACCGCGTCGTGACCATGAACCAGGACGCAATTGCTGAGATGGCAGCGTACTTCCGCACGTTGATCGAACACCGCAAACAAAACCCAGGCGATGACTTGGTGACCTCTCTCGTGCAGGCTTACGAGCTGGACAACGACCGGCTCAGTGAGCAGGAATTGGTTGATTTTTGCATCGTGCTGCTGGTGGCAGGCAACGAAACCACCGCCAAGCTGATCGGAAATTCGATGTTGTGCCTGCGGGATTTCCCGGAAATCCGTGCCGAGTTGATCGCGCATCCCGAAAAAATCGATGAGTTCATCGAAGAGGTTTTGCGCCTGCGAGCCCCAGTGCAAAACATCATCCGAATCGTCAAGGTTGAAACCGAACTGCACGGACAGACCTTGCAAGTCGACGATACAGTTGAGGTTTTCATGGGATCGGCGAACCTTGACGAGGCGCAGTTTGAAGATCCGCTGCAAGTCAAATTCGGGCGCAAAGGTCGGCATTTGGCCTTCGGCAACGGCATCCACTTTTGCCTCGGTGCGCCGCTCGCTCGGCTCGAGGCGGTCATCGCCATCAGGTACATGCTCGAGCGCGTTCCGAACCTGCGAATTCAAGATGATGCCGATTTGATGCCCGTACCGTCGTACAACTTTCACGGTTTGGTCTCGCTGCCCGTCACCTACTGATTTTGCGCGACTCACCGGCAAAAACCTGCTCACCCAAAAGGACATGACCATGACCATCAACTTTGAACGCACCGACGAAACCATTCGCAGTCTCGAGCAAAAATTTGTTCCCGAACGCGCCAAGGGCGCAA
>JAYURE010000948.1:0-6926 GCA_043756345.1 Deinococcales bacterium
CAACGATTACTCACCGATTCCGGCATTCTCGCTCTCGGCAGGTCATGCTCGAGGTGAGGTGGCCTTGAATTTGTTTGCAGTATTGATCTCGGGCTGGAAAGGATTTTCCGTCGGCACAATCACTGGCCCCTTACCCGGCTCGAGTCGGGTCGAATGGGTGGCTGGCAAACCTGGCGAGCAGGAATTCACCGATCCAGTGGACTTTGCCAACCGCTTCTGGTCGCCACTCGCGGATTATCAGGAATGGTACTTCCCATCCCGCCTGACGCTCGATTTGCTTGCCGTGCGACTCGAGGCTCCAGCGTGGGCTCGAGCAAAAATGCCATTGATGCACCTCGGAAATCTGAAGCTCCCCATCCTGACCGCAATTGGCGGTCGTGGCGTTGTCACCGAGCCGAACGCCTTCAGCAAACTCGAGGCAAAACTGGGTCGCAAACTCGAGCCGAAAGTTGCGCCTGATTTGACGCATTTGGATGTGCTCGCCGCGACGAGCAATCCGATTGCTGGTTGGATCACAGAGTTCACGCGCTAAAAACATGGCAAAAGGCGAAGGGCGAAAGGGAGGTCGAAAGCAAAAAACTGGGGCTCGAGATTGAAGCCTCGAACCCTTGTTCCTGATGTTCCATTTGCCCTTCGCCAGCCCTTACTCGTTCGTTGCTCCCAAGATTTCCTCGAGCGTGGTGTAACCCTGAATCGCTTTGGCGATGCCGTCCTGTCGCAAGGTGCGCATTCCGCAAGCGTTGACGGCAATCTCTTTGATTTCAGTGGCGCTTTTGTGCTGAATGATCGCGGTGCGCACCGGTTCGTCGAGCACCAGAAGTTCGTGAACGGCCAGACGGCCTTTGTAGCCTGTTCCACCGCAACGGTCGCAACCGACACCACGAAACAGCTTGGCGTTTTGAATCTCCGAATCGCCCAAGCCCAAACGTCGCAAGACTTCGGGATCGGCAGCGGCCTCAACCTTACATTTGGTGCAGATGCGCCGCACCAAACGTTGTGCCAACACACCAACCAACGCGGCTGATATGTTGAAAGATTCCACGCCCATTTCCTCGAGACGGGTTACGGCTCCAGCGGCGTCGTTCGTGTGCAAGGTTCCGATCACCAAGTGGCCCGTCAGTGCGGCCTCGACAGCAATTTTCGCGGTTTCAGTGTCTCGAATCTCACCAACCATGATGATGTCTGGATCTTGTCGCAAGAAGGCTCGAAGTGCTCGAGCGAAATTCATGCCTGCGGCGTTGTTAACCTGTGATTGGTTGATGCCTGGAATCTCGTACTCGACCGGATCTTCAATCGTCGTGACGTTGACATCTGGTGTCGCCATGCGTTTCAAGGCCGAGAAAGTCGTGAAGGACTTACCCGAACCGGTCGGACCGGTGATCAAGAAAATGCCATAAGGCTTGAGGATCGTGTCCTGAAAGCGTTGGAAGTTCCATTCCGAAAAACCCAAATCCTCAATCTCCGGGATGTTGCTGGCCTTTTGCAAAATACGCATCACGACTTTTTCGCCGTAGACAACTGGCAGGGTCGAGGTACGCAAATCGACTTGAATGTTCTTGCTGCGGAATCGAATTCGTCCGTCCTGAGGCACGCGACGCTCGGCGATGTCGAGTTGCGCCATGATCTTGATGCGGGCGGCAACGCTTTGACCGGCGGCCTTGGGCAGCACCATGTACTCGCGCAAGCTGCCGTCCACGCGAATACGCACCGAGATCTTGTCCTGCGTTGGTTCGATGTGAATATCGGACGCTTCGGCAACGATGGCTTCACGGATGATCGTGTCCACGGTGCGGACCACAGCGTTGTCATCAAGGTTCGGGTCGTTGGAGGCGTCGTCTTTGCTCGAGCCACCACCCAGTGCCGAGAGTTCTTTGTTGAGCGCGTCAACATCGGTGACGCTCGAGGCGTAGAAGCGTTCGATCAGTTTGAGGATGTCTTTTTCTGGGGCGACGGCGGGCACGATTTCGCGGCCCGTCATCAGGCGCAGATCGTCGAGCGCGAAAACGTTGCGCGGATCTTTCATGATCACGACCAGCGAGTTGCCTTGCATTCTGAACGGGAACAGTGTGTAACGCCTGGCTTGCGCCTCTGGAATCAAGGTTGTGACGGTTGGATCGGGCGCGGACTCGTTCGGGTTGATGAACTCATAACCAAGTTGGACCGCCAAGGATTTTGCCAGCATTTCTGGGCTGAGCTTACCGGACTGAACCAGTGTGTCCTCGAGCCGTCCACCACCGGCACGTTGCTTGGCGAGCGCACGTTCAACCTCATCGCCAGAAACGTAACCGAGTTCGACCAGCACCTCACCGAGCGGTTTGGACTTGCCGGATTTGCGCTGAACTTTTAACGCTTCGGAGAGTTGATCGCGGTTAACCTTGCCCTGTTGGACCAGCGCCTCACCGAGACGACCCTTTTGCGCGTAGGTCTTCTCGATCAAAAACTCGAGTTCGGATGGTGGAACCATCACCAGTTTGACTGGCTTGCCGAGGATCGCTTGAACATCGGCGAGGCGACGCACATCACTGACGGCAATCACGACTTGCTCGCGCTCGTCACGGATCGGCACAGATTGCAGTTTGACGCTGTCCGCACGCAACATCAGGCTCGAGACTTCATCCGGCACATCCAGATCGGAGACATCCGGCAGGTAATCAACCTCAGATTGTTCGGCGAGTTCGGCATAGAGGTCGCGTTCGGTCAGTGCGCCCATGCTGATCAGCATCTTGCCGATGGGTTCGCCGCCAGGTTCTTGCAGCGCCAGCGCTTCGTCGAGCGCCGATTGAGGAATGATCCCCTTACGGATCAAACGCTGCCCCAGTTGCTCGTCTGCCGCACTGATCACACTTTCAATGTTGGGAACCTCGAGCCCGAGTTCCGGGTAGTAATGCGCGATGCCCCAACGCATTTGGTCGCGCAAAGCTTGGTACGGTTCGACAAAATACCCGGTCAGGTCCTCGATGGTTTCGACGGCCATGGTGTTGAGCGGGTCCACGAAGGCGACGCGCAGCGTATCACCCTCGAGCGCGAACGGCAGTGCCCCGAGTTCCTGGGCGCGTTCGCCCTCGATCAACGCGGTCACTTCGGGGTCTGGTTTGAGTTGCGTCAGGTTCACCAGCGCGTAACTGAGTTCATCCTCGATGGCTCTGGCGATGCGGCGTTCGCTGACCATGCCCGAATCGATCAGGATGTCGGCCAAACGCCCACCGATTTCGGCATGACGCTCGAGGGCTTTTTGCAAGTCGGCATCGGAGACGTAACCGAGTTGCAGCAGGATCGCGCCGAGGCGACGATCTCCAATTGAGAGTACCGGCATTACAGACCTCCGGGCGTCAGGGAATGGATGATGGGGAGGCAGAAAACGGTGATCACAATGCCATCAATGTACTCGAGAAAGCGTCTGAAATGCGGTCAATGAACACACTCAAAGCGCAAAAGCACTTGCCTGAGCATGAAAAAGTTCACATTCCGTGATCCAAAAAGATCGAGGTCTTACGATGGTCGCACTCAAGGTTAAACCTAAAGTCGAGATTGATCTGGCTCGAATCCGAAGTATGAGGTGCTCAATGCTCGAGGCTGACTTTCGGCATGACCTTCTGCAAGCGTTTCGGCAACCACCAGTTCCATTCGCCCGCCAAGACAAGTACGGCGGGAACCATCACCAAACGCACCAGTGTCGCATCTAGGAACACGGCGACGGCCAGACCGATGCCAATGGTTTTATTCGCCACAACATCACCCTGCACGAACGCGGCAAAGACGATCAGCATGATCAGGGCGGCACTGGTGATCACGCCCGCCGTGCGTTCAACCGCCTGACGGATCGCAGCCCGCGTCTCGAGCCCAGCGAGGTGTGCCTCTTGGACACGCGAAAGCAGGAAAATCTCGTAATCCATGGACAGGCCAAAAGTCACGGCGAACATCACCAGCGGCAAGCTCGAGTCGATCACACCGAGGTCCGTGGGAATTTGCAAGAAGCTTGCGCCCCAACCGTTTTGGAAGACCATGGTGATGATGCCGTAGGACGCTCCAACCGTCAGGGTGTTCATGATGATCGATTTCAATGGAATGACGAGGCTGCGAAAGGCGATGGCCAACAGAACGAAAGTTGCGGCGAAAACCACACCAATGGCCAGCGGCATCGCCTGAACGAGCGTATCGGTAAATTCCCTCGCGCCAACTGGACTGCCACCGAGCAGCACGGTTTGAAATCCGGCATCGGTGGCGGCCCCTCGGATTCTCGATTCCCAACTTGTAATCAGATCGGCACGAATTGGTTCCTTGGGAATGACACTTAAATGCAGGTAACGGCGGTTGGCGCTGATCGAACGCTTGGTCAGATCAACCAGATCACCCAGCCCGCCACCGCTGTCAAAATCGGACCTCGAGACGATGAATGGCGAGATCACCAAGCGCACGTCTGGCATGGCATTCAAAGTCAGGTCGAGCTTGCGAAAACTGCGGCGGGCATCCGAATCAAAGCCACCCTCTTTGCCCAGATCGAGCAACACCTCGAACGTGTCCAATGCCCCGCCGAGTTCGATGGGGCGAATCAACTCGAGCCCACGACGGGATTCGACTTTTGATGAAAGGCCAAACGCCCCGGTGTAACCAAGTTTCATGCCGAAGGCGGGCAAAGCCAGAACGATGATGATCGCAGCGCTGATCAAACTCGAGATCCAAGGTCGAGCCATGACACGGGTGGCCCAGACACCCCAGAATGGGTTGATCGCGCCGCTCGAGGTGAACGGAATTTTCAGTTTGCGTGGCGAATTGACGCGATCACCGATGATGGCGAGTACGGCTGGAACGGCGGTGATCGAGCACAACACCGTGATGATCACAACCATGACGCCACCGATACCCATGCTTCGCACGAAGGTCAGGTTGGGAATCAGCAGCGCACCCATGGCAATGGCAACTGTTAGACCAGAGAAGGCAACGCTGCGCCCAGCAGTTCGCACCGTATTGGCGGCGGCCAATGGTGGCTCGAGGCCATTGCGCAATTCCTCACGGAACCGGTTGACGATCAACAGGGCGTAATCGATGCCCGCACCCAAACCCAAAAGGGTGATCACGCTGCCCGCGAAGCTCGAGACTTCCATAAATTGCGTCAGCGCGTACAGGAAACCCATGCTGATCGTGATCGAAATCACGCCGACCAGCAGAGGCAATCCGGCGGCGACGAGTGCTCCGAAGGCAAAGATCAGTACCAGACCAGTCAGTGGCAATGCACCGAACTCGCTGCGTTTGGTATCGGCCTCGCTGCGTTCAATGAAATCTTTGGAAACAGCACTCGAGCCGGTCACGAAAAATGCGGTGTCTGGGATCTTCAAGCTGCGCACTTCCCTACGGATTTCCTCGAGAATTCGTTCTGGATGCTTGAGGTCCGTCTCGAGGATGGTGGCGGTGATGATGCCATCCGTTGGTTTGACTGGCCCTTGTCCAACTTGAGCACGATCATTGCGAAGTTTCAGGGCACTCGGTGCGTCAAAACGGGTCAGGGTGTTGACGCCTTTGATGGTTTTGAGCTTGCTGACAAGCTCGTCGTAACTGGTCAAGAAACGCGAATCGTTCGCGGGAAGGCTCGAGCGCGAAACGATGATCGTGCGATCCACGCGCTTCTGGCCAAAGTCTTTGGCCAGCGTGTCAATGACTTTTTGCGCCTCACTGTTGGGCACGCTCGAGGCATTCGAGACGAGGCGTTTCGGCGCAAGGCTGGCTGGGTACGCAGCGATCAGCAGCAGCACAAACCAGGTGCCGAGCACCCACCAGGGACGTTTTGAGACAAGTTCGGCAATGGCTTTAAACATGGTGCTCCTGGGCGACTCGAGCATGGTCTGTCTCGCCGGGTTGGGTGATGGGTTTGATCGTGCCAGCCGTCAGAAATCAGTTTGCAATAAAATTCACGATGAATCCAGTGACGATGATCCCGAGAACCATACCGTGGCGTCAGGCTCGAGCCAGCAAAAACCCGGCGCGGAATGCCGGTCACGACACGAGAATCAACCGTGACTCAACAACTCACGCAATTGCGCCACGAACTCGAGCGCCCGTTGAGCCCCAAGCTCAGGATTGTCCAACTCGAACGGCTCGAGCGTGAACGAACAAATCTCTAGTGAATCGCCCAAGTAAACGCCCGAAACGCGACCACCACAGACGCGCCCGACGCTGACCTCGAGCGGACCCAACTCTGAAGGAGTCTGCTCAAGCACCTGCAAGGCGGCACGAACGCCGGGGGCATCGGGAAGTTTGCCAAGCTCGAGCCTCACAGACTCAACGGCCCGCAGATGACGGCACGAGCGGCACCGTCGGCGCGGGATCTTCGACCGGCATACCCGCACCCGGCGCGACCGGCACCATGACCCGTTCAGACTTGCGCACAAAACCCTGATGACGCGCCAATTCCTCGAGGTACTGCCGATCCGAACGCGCTTTGGCCGCACGCACCTCGAGTTCACGCACTTCGGATTTCAAGGCGAGAATGCGATCCGCCGCGACCACAGATTGCTGCGACCAGTACGATTGCCGATAACCCGACATCAGGATTAAAGCCGTGACGTGCGCAATGCCCAAGGCCGCGACCACGAACAAAACCACGCGACCAGCCTGCTCGAGCCAACCAGACTGAGACTCAGATCCAACACGCGACGAGGCTACACCCGAACGCGATCCGCCAGAACGAACGGCACGACGCGACCTGAGTGGAGTAGCGGGGGGAGTTGAGCGATTCATGCGCCCACACTTTAACACGGGAAAACGCGACCAGGACAAGTCAATTCTCAATTTACGAGAACACTGCAAGTCCTCACCATTCCAAACTGATCTGGATGGAACGTTCTGAACTCGAGCGAAAACACGATCTTCCGCTCGAGTTTGTATCAAGCGATTCGAGAAATGGCACTCGAACACGCACGCAAAATCCCAAC
>JAYURE010000949.1:0-6925 GCA_043756345.1 Deinococcales bacterium
TGCAACGATTTTTATGTCAAAACCCGTGACGAGATGGAGAAGATGTTGCCTCCCAGCGAATGGGGCGAGGAGATCTTCGACAACTCGTATGTGATTGCCGACAAGTGCAACCTCGAGCTTCCGATTGGCAACAAGCGCGTCTATCAAATGCCTGCGCTGCCGATTCCCGAGGGTCGCACGATGGACGAGGAGTTGCGAGTTCAAGTTTACGAGGGCTTGAACGTCCGCTTCCCAGTTCTGATGACGACTGAAGTTTGGCGCGAGTACGCAACCTCGAGTTTTGAGAAATTGAGTGCCGGTCAGAACGCTCGAGTGGTTGCGCGAATTCCAGGTTTTGAAATTGAGACGGCAAACCTCGAGACTTTAATCCTGCTCGTCGCGTACATGGCGACCGAATGGGTCGAACAATTCCGGGGCGAAAAATACACGCAGTATCCGGGATTGGATGCGCTCGAGGCCGAACCCGAAATCGTCTCGAGGCTGGCGCACGCGCTGGTGATTTTGCGTCGCGCCGAATACGAGTGCGGCGTGATCGTGCGCATGGGATTCCCGGATTACTTCTTGATCGTCGCAGATTTTATCAATTGGGCCAAAGCGCAAAACATTCGTGTCGGTCCCGGACGTGGTTCCGGCGCGGGATCGCTGGTTGCCTACGGCCTCAGCATCACCAACTTGGACCCGCTGCATTACGGCCTGCTGTTCGAGCGTTTCTTGAATCCAGACCGTGTTTCGATGCCAGATTTCGACGTTGATTTTTCGGACACGCGCCGCAACGAAGTGATCGAATACGTGCGCAACAAGTACGGTGATGACAAGGTGGCGATGATCGCCACCTACGGAACCATGAGTTCTCGAGCCTGTTTCAAAGATGTCGCCCGCGTGATGGAGTTGCCATTCGCCGATGCCGATAAGCTTTCCAAGCTTGTGCCGGTTGTCTTTGGTCGTGCGCTCACGCTCGAGAAGGCCCGCGAAACCGTGCCAGACATTCAGCAGATGCTCAACGAAAACGCCAAAGCCCGCGAGGTCTTCGAGATTGCGCAATCGCTCGAGGGCCTGACGCGACACTCGAGCGTTCACGCTTCGGGCGTGGTGATTGGCCGTGAACGCCTCGACAACATCGTGCCGTTGATGCGCGACAATTCTGGTGAGGGTGTGGTCTGCCAATTCGACATGAGCAGCGTCGAAGACATCGGGTTGATCAAGATGGATTTCCTCGGATTGCGCACACTCTCGTTTCTCGAGGAAGCGATGCGCATCGTCAAGGAATCCAAAGGTGTGATTATCGAACCGGATGATTTCCCCATCGATGATGCAAAAACCTACGAGTTGATTTCACGCGGCGAAACCAAAGGCGTTTTTCAACTCGAGGGTGGCGGCATTACGGATGCCGCCAAGAAACTCAAACCGCGCCGGATTGAGGATGTCAACGCGCTCTCGGCGCTGTACCGACCCGGACCGATGGAGAACATCCCGACCTACATCGAACGCCATCACGGACGCGAAGAAGTCAACTTCAATGACTTCCCAAGCTGTGCGCAATACCTCGAGGAAATCCTGCGTGAAACGTATGGGATTCCAGTTTATCAAGAGCAGATCATGCAAATTGCCAGTGCGGTTGCGGGTTATTCGCTCGGACAGGCCGATTTGTTGCGCCGTGCGATGGGCAAAAAAAAGGTCGAAGAGATGGTCAAGGAACGCGCCAAGTTTCTCGAGGGTTCCAAAGCGGCGAACAACATTCCCAAAGACGAGGCGAGCAACTTGTTCGATCTGCTCGAGAAGTTCGCCAATTACGGGTTCAATAAATGTTTGGTCGGTGAGACGGAAGTCTATGCGCTCGACGGCTCGTCTCACACCATGAAGGAGTTGTTCAAGCAGCAGAACTTAATTCAACTTCCGACGCTCGAGGAAGGATTTCAATTCGGTCCGGGACAAGTCACGGCGGTGATGGAAAACGGTGTGAAACCGATTTTTCGACTGACCACCTCGCTCGGAAAGAATTTGCTTGCAACCGGAAACCATCCGCTTTTGACCCTGAACGGTTGGCGTAACCTCGAGGACTTGGAGGTCGGACAACGCATTGCGGCTCCGGCGCAACTGCCGATTGAGGGTCAAGCATCGTGGCCTCAGCACGAACTTGTCATGCTTGGCTGGATTTTATCTGAGGGGAACACCTGTCATCCTTGCGGTGCATACGTCTACACGCAAGACCAGGCTTCGCTCGAGGATATTTTGGCGGCGGCGGCGCAATTTGAGAACACGAAGGCGACGTTCAAAAAACGCAGCGACCGACAAGATGTGTTTGATGTTTATCTCGGCACTGGACAACGTGGCATTCCAGGACGTTCCGGTGTGCGTGTCTGGCTCGAGGCGCTTGGATTGGTTGGCTTGAATGCAATCGAGAAGTACTTCCCTGAAGCCGTGCTGAAGGTGAACCATGCGGATTTGGCGGTGATGATCGGGCGTTATTGGTCTGGTGATGGTTTCGTGTTTGGGCTTGGATCGAACACCACGCCATACCTTGCAACGTCTTCTGAACAAATGGCTCGGCAATTGCAACACCTGCTGTTGCGTTTGGGTATGGTCTCTCGAGTCACAGAAAAAACCTTCAAGTACAAGGAGGGACGGATTGGCTACACGGTTCATTTGTTGGGTCGGCGTTCGCTCGAGGTTTTTGCGGCAAGCATTGTGCCGCACCTGATTGGTCGTGAGTCACAGGTTGCTTTGCTGCGTCGCTTTTTGGAAAACACGCCCGCAAACCGTGAAAGTATCGATACCATTCCACCCGAGATTAAAGCGTGGGTGGCGAGCGCCAAAGGACGCAGTGGTAAAACCTGGCTCGAGATCGAGGTGGATACCGGTGTTTGCGTCAAAGAATTTTATGGCACACCCAAGGTGCACAAGAAGGGTTTTCGGCGCGACACCATTCTGCGACTTGCCGAGTATTTCAACGATGCCCGACTTGAAAGTGCCTGCTCGAGCGATGTTTTCTGGGAAACCATCGTCAGCATCGAACCGGCTGGAGAGGCCATGACCTACGATCTCGAGGTGGCGAACAGTCATAACTTTGTGGCCAACGATGTGATTGTCCACAACTCCCATAGTGCTGCGTATGCGTTCATCTCGTTTCAAACCGCGTACATCAAAGCGCATTTCCCGGTCGAATTTATGGCAGCGCTCTTAACTGTTGAACGCAAAGATTCGGACAAGGTTGCCGAGTACATCAGCGACGCTAGAAACATCAAACTCGAGACTGGAAATCGGATCGAGGTTTTACCGCCGGACATCAATATTTCCGGGCCGGATTTCAAGGTCGATGGCGAAAAGATTTTGTTCGGGTTGCTGGCGGTCAAAAACCTGGGTGATGGTGCGGTCGCCGAAATTCTCGAGGAACGCAACAAGGGCGGCAAGTTCAAATCGCTGGCGGATTTTTGTTCACGCACTCGAACCGCAGGCATCAACCGGCGTGCGCTCGAGACGCTGGTCAAGGCGGGCGCGTTCGATGCGTTCGGTCCTCGAGACGGCGTGCTCGAGTCGGTCGAGGAGGCGTTGGGTTACGCGGCGGGTCAGGCGAGCATGGCTTCGCAAGGCATGGACTCGTTGTTTGGCATGGCAACGATAGCGCCGGAACCGAAACTGCGCAATATCGCCATTCCACAATCTGAGGATGAATCTCGAGCGCGGGCGATCAAACTCTTGCAGGACGAAAAAGATGCGGTCGGGCTGTACGTGACCGGGCATCCGTTGCAGCATTATCCAGGCATGCTCGAGGCGGCCAGCACGAAATCCAGCGCGATTGAGGCTTGGTTCCATGGCTCGAGTGTCCCTGCGGGATTCCGTGGGCGCAAACGGGCGCTGCTGGCCGGGATGATCTCGGGCGTGCAACGCAAGCCAACCAAATCCGGTGGCATGATGGCACGGTTTATCCTGACTGATGACACCTCGAGCGTGGAGTTGGTGGCATTCTCTCGGGCGTATGAAAAAATCAATTTGAAACTTGGTCAGGACGTGCCCGCACTGGTGATCGTTGAGGTCGAACCGGATGGCGAAACCGTGCGTGTCACCGCCGAGGAAGTCATCACCTACGACGAGACCCGAGACATGCCCAAAGTCTTGTTTGCCGAACTGGATTTGGATGAGGTTCAGGAGGGCGGCATTGAACATTTGGATGCGCTCTTGCAAGAACAGGACGGCGTGACCAGCGTGCCGATTCGTTTGCGGGTCCATTCGCAGGGCGCGTATGAACTTTGGGAATTGAAGGCCCGAGCCACGATTGACATGCCCGAAATCCTGGCCCGAGAATGCCCATGGTTGCGCTCGAGTTTGGCGATCAACGGCGAGGCGGTACTTTCAAAGTTTGCGCCGCAACCCAAAGCCTGGGAGCAAAAAGCGCAAGGTCAACCTCGAGTCATGAACTGAGGATCATTCGGAACGTGACAACGCTAGACCGGCGTAGATTTGCTCAAGCGTGACGCTGGTCTCGAGGCAGGGAATATCAATCTCTCCGTCCTCGAGAATTTCGACGGCCCAACCATCCGGGCGGCGTTTGTAGACGATCACACGCCGCACATCCTGAGCGATGATCACGTAGCGTTGCAAACTGGGCAAGCGCGTGTACTCCTCGAGCTTGTCGTTGTGATCTGTTGGTGCGGTGCTGCCCGATAGAACTTCGGCGATGAAGCATGGGTTCTCGAGAAAAAACGGATCGTTGCCTGGATCGCACGTCACAACCACATCCGGGTAACGGTAACGCCCGGTGTGAACCCGAACTTTGACGGCCTCCATCACGATTTCACAGGCTGGGTTTGAACGTTGATCCTCAAGCGCACGGGTCAGGTTTCGGGCGATGCGGTAATGGGTTCGGGATTCGCCCGCCATCGCCAGCATCGTGCCATCGACAAATTCGTGACGCACCTCGGCGGATTTCTCAAACTCGAGGTACTCGCTTTCGGTCAAGTTTTTTTTGGCAACAGTCATGCCCGAATTGTAGCAGGCTCGGACTCGAGGTTCGCCTGCGGTATTCTGCGCCCTGCGCCAATCACAACTTGAAAAGTGGTCAGCAATGGCAAAAATCGCAATCATCGGCGCGGGCGGTTTCGTTTTTCCCTTGCGGCTCGCCGGTGACATCCTAAGCCACAAAGCTTTGCAATCCTTCACGCTTTCATTGATGGACATTGATCCGCTTGGCCTCGAGCGGACCATAAAAAGCGTGCGTGAATTGATCGCTCATCACGGCCTTCCGGCTCGAGTCGTTGTCATTCGGGTTGAGGCCAGGTTTGGGTCCCTCACGTACCGTCACGCGGGGCACGCCAGTCCAATCCTCGAGCTTGCCATCGAGTTGAATTGAATGCGGGAAGGCCGCGTAATACGTTCCCGGCTTCGCTTCTGGCGCGAGCAGATTCGTTTGGCCTCCAGCGAGATGCCGAACACGGTGATCAACGGTTTTGAAATCATGGTTCCTCCAGGCTCGAGCGCAACCCGAAACCCCAAACGTGCCGGTCTCGAGCTTCAACCTTTGACGCTGCCCGCCGTCAATCCTTCGATCAACTGTTTGGAAAAAATCACGAACAGGATCAGCAACGGCACGACCGCCAAGAGCGTTCCGGCGAACATCCCACCCCAATCGGTGTTGTAAGCGCCCTTCATCGCGTTCAAGGCGTGTTGCACCGTGAAGGTCTCTTTGCTTTGCATCACGATCAGGCTGCCCTGCAAGTTGTTCCAAGCGCCAATGAACGAGACCAGCCCGAGCGTACCCATTGCGGGCCTCGAGAGCGGCAGCACGATCCGCCAGTAAAGCCCAAACTCGTCGCATCCGTCGATCCGGGCGGCCTCGAGCAAGTCTTTGGGAATGGTCCCGCCGATGTATTGGCGCATCAAGAAAATGCCGAAGGCTCCGGCTGCACCCGGCAACCACAAGGCAACCGGATGGTTCAGCCAGCCGAGCGCGTTGAGCATTTTGTAGGACGGCACGATGTTCAAAAACGCCGGGATGGTCATGGTCGCCATGACGATGCTGAAGAGCACCTCGCGGTATTTGAATTCGTACATTGCAAAGGCGTACCCGGCGAGGCTGCAAAAAAACAGCGTACAGGTGGTCGCCAGAATCGCAATGTAAAAGCTGTTCCAGAGGTTGCGCCAGAACGGAACGGTCTCTGTCAGGCGTTTGGTGTTCTCGAGGAAGTCATCACCGAACCAGAGTGGCGGCGGCATCGTGAAGATTTCGCTGGCGGATTGCGTGCCGTAGACGAGCATCATCCAGAATGGAATCAGGCAAAACAGTGCGCCGAGCACGATCAGGATGAAGGCCGCGATCATGCCAGCCGATGGTGGTCGCCATTTGACCCGAGACGTGCGAAGAGTTGAGGATTCCGTACTCGAGGTCGTTTGTGTCATTCGCCCCTCGCTCGAGCTTCGGTCCCGAAGAGTCGGTTGTTGACGAGCGTCAAAACCATGATAAACGCGAACAGAATCCAACCCATCGCTGATGCGGTTCCGGCCTCTTTGAAATCGATCATGGTGTTGTAGAGGTACATCGCCACCGTCAGGCCCGCACCGCCCGCACCGCCGTCCTTGCCCGCCATCGTGAACGGTTCGTCAAACAGTTGCATCTGCCCGATGATCGTCAGGGTGATGTTGAAGAAGATCACGCCGCGCAATTGCGGCACGGCGATGTTCCAAAATTGTTGCGCCGTGCTCGCGCCATCGATCCGGGCCGCCTCGTAGAGTTCATGCGGAATCGATTGAATCCGGGCGAGGTACAACAGGACGTTCCATCCCAAGTATTTCCAAAGGACGACCAGCGCGATCACCGGTTTGACGGTGGCGGGATCGCCGAGCCAACGGATGTTCTGATCGGGAATCAGTGCGCCAAAACCGGGCAGGGTGTTGAGCACACTCAGGCTGGCGTTGATGATGCCGACCCGTTCGG
>JAYURE010000950.1:0-2513 GCA_043756345.1 Deinococcales bacterium
GGCATCAAGCCCAAAACATTTCCGGCGGCGTTGCTGATTCCGGCGATGCTCGAGACGCTGCCGTTCGGATTGGCAGGGTATTCACTTCCCGAGTAGGTCAACGCGATCATGCCTCGAGCTTGCAAATTTTCGAGCGTGCTGGAATCGCACATGAACCGACCTTCACCGTGCGCGATGGGTGTGTCGATTGAGAACTCGAGACCCTTCGTGAAAATCGAAACGCTGTTTGGGTTCGGCTCGAGCGTGACCCAACGGCATTCAAAATGCCCCTGCTGGTTGAACGTCAAAGTGCTGGCTCGAGGTTGCTCGAGATCACCTGGAAGCACACCAGATTTGACGAGGGTTTGAAAGCCGTTGCAAATGCCCATCACGGGCCGTCCGCTCGAAACAAAACTGCGAAGTTGTTCATCGAAGCGTTCACGCAAATCCAGCGCCCAAAGCACGCCCGCGCCGAGGTCATCGCCGTAAGAAAATCCGCCCGGAATCACAATCATCGCGTAATCCTCGAGTTTGTGCGAACCGGATGCGAGTTGGTTGACGTGAACAATTTCTGGCGTTCCACCCGCAAGCAGAATAGCGAGGCTGGCATCACGGTCACGGTTGGAACCGTTGGCGTGAAGCACCAACACATTCTTGCCACTCGAGCGTTTGCTCGGACTCGAGACGCTTTTTTCGGCCACTGGCGCGGGCATTGCGGCCAGATCGCCACGCCATGCACGTTCGAGGGCTTCGATGTCCGTTTCGAGGATCAGTTCGCCGTCACGTTTGATGCGGAAGCGTTCATCCTCGAGCACCATGCCAATTCGGGCCAGTGGTTGACCTTTGAGGGCCGCCTCGAACGCTTGAGCGTGCGCTGGAGCCACCTCGAGCACAATCCGCCCAACCGATTCGCTGAACAGAGTCGCCGTGTCTCCTAGGCCCTCTGAACGCGGTACGGCCTCAAGACGCAAACTCAGGCCAAGGCGACCAGCGAGCGACATTTCTGCAAGGGCAACCGCCAACCCGCCTTCGCTGCAATCGTGCGCGGATTCAACCAAGCCACCCGAGATCGCCTTGTGCAACGCCCGATACCGCTCGAGCGCATTTTCAAACGGTTGCGGAATCGCACCACCCGTCAGTCCGGCATTCATCGCATAATGGCTAGCGCCGAGTTCGTTGTGCGTCTCGCCGAGGATGTAGATGAAATTCTCGGGCGCTTTGAAATCCATGGTCACGGTTTTCAGAACATCCGGCACGATGCCCACCGCCGAGATCAGCAGCGTTCCGGGAATCGCGTGCTTCTGCCCGGTCTCGTCGGTGTACTCGTTGTACAAACTGTCCTTGCCCGAAACGAACGGAGTGCCGTAAGCAATCGCCGCATCGTGACAACCTCGGGCCGTCTCGAGCAATCCGCCCAAACGGTCTGGCAGGCTTGGATTGCCCCAGCAGAAATTGTCAAGAATCGCAATTTGATCCGGGTCCGCACCAACCGCGACGGCATTGCGCACCGCCTCGTCAATCGCGGCCCAAGCCATCGTGTACGGTTCGCTACTGAACTGCGGGCAGATACCGTTGGAGATCGCAATCGCACGAAGTTGACCACCCGAAGAGTTCGCGTTTGGGTTCGGCACGATCACAGCGGCGTCGGATGGACCATGGTTCGCCACGCCAACAAGCGGCTTGACGGCAGTGCCACATTTGACCTCGTGATCGAAGACGCGAATCGTGTCCTCTTTGGAACAAATGTTCGGATGCGCCAGCAGATTCAGCAGGTCAAGCTCGAGGTCATCCGATTCTAGAATCTCAACCGCGAGTGATTTCGCGGCGGGCGCATCAGCCTGCAAGTGCTTGCGCGGAATACCTTCATGCAACAACTCGAGCGCCAATTGTCCGACCAATTTCTCGCCGTAAAAAAACTCGAGTCGTCCAGAATCCGTGAACGTTCCGAGCGCAACCGATTCAACATCTTGGCCCGCACAAATCTCCTCGAAACGCTCGAGGTTTTCGGCGGGAATGGCGAAGACCATCCGTTCTTGCGCCTCAGACAACCAGATCTCCCAAGGTTTCAAACCGGGATACTTGAGTGGCGCTCGCTCGAGGTGGACAACCGCGCCCAGCCCCTCGCTCATCTCCCCTACCGCGCTCGAAAATCCGCCCGCGCCACAATCGGTTAGGGCGGTGTACAACCCTTCGGCTTTAACGCGCAGAATCACTTCTTGCGTTTGTTTCTCGGTGATCGGATTGCCAATCTGCACGCTCGAGCCTGCGATGTCGGCAGTGCTGGTGTCCATCTCGAGGCTAGAGAACGTCGCGCCGCGCAAACCGTCGCGTCCGGTGCGACCGCCAATCGCCACGATCAGATCGCCCGCTCGGGCTTTCGGCGGTTTGGCATTCTTGATGCTCGCTGGCAGAATTCCGACACAACCACAGAACACCAGCGGATTTGAGGTGTAGCCCTCGTGATGCAAAATCGCACCGTTCACAGTTGGAATACCCATCTTGTTGCCGTAATCTTCGATGCCGCGCACCACACC
>JAYURE010000951.1:0-6921 GCA_043756345.1 Deinococcales bacterium
ATCACCGGTTCGGTGATCTCGGCGGACGGTGGCATGACGGCGCAGTGATTCTGGCTGAATGCGAATCAATCAGATCGAAAGGTAAAACCTTTGGGTTTCAGGGTGCTCGATAATTTACGCATTGCGAATAATTTTGGTGTGGATGAGATAGGTTTTTTACGGGAATACGCTTACGCCTGGAACAGTCGTTGGGAGTGGGATGGTGACATCATCGAGTGGGCAACTCGTCAGGTACGGATACTGGGTAAGATCACCATAGTAAAACTCGAAGTCATCGTTCAAGCACGGGACCGCGTTATTGCGGAACATCTGACCCCAAACACGAACCGAACCGTCATCAAATACGGCGATCATGTGACCACCTGATGAAGCAATAGACGACACCCGGCCACCTCCGCCAAGTTGACTCGCAGGAGATATGATCGTGATTGTGGGTGGCGAGGTATCGTCAAATTCTTCCCATGTCCACAAAGAACCGTTTTTGTCTATGGCGAATGTACTTTCGATTTCAACGATGTTATTCAGGTTAGAAATCTTCCGCATTTGAATCTGGTTCAGATTGGACTCAGAAGTGGAGAATGTCCACACGCTGCCATCAGATTTCAGAACGACGCCATAGTAGGTTCCGTCATAGTTTCTGAATCTGATTTTTAAAATTTGATCGAGACCGGTGATCTGACTGATCCCAGCGGAAGTCTCGACAAACACCGAACCGGTATTGTCTACGGCAGCAAAGCTGCCTCCTGTTTGAGAGAAATCAGCAATATCACTCAAGGCAACAATTTGGCTAGCTTGAAACTGATCGTTTTCAAAATTGCATGGTCTCGGTGTGACGAAATTTTGAAAATTATCGATTTGCCAGACTGTGCCATCCGATTTGATCACGCGATTTCCTTGAATCGAGGTTGGCGCGAGCATCAGCGAATTTCCGGTCACGCTCGAGGCGGCGATTGCGGCCCGTGAGCGCGGTTTGCACGTGGCGATGGGTGCGCCGAACATCTTGCGTGGGGGTTCGCATTCCGGCAACCTGGCGGCGATTGATGGGATTCGTGCCGGTGCGGTCGATGTGTTGGCCACGGATTACCATCCAGCCTCGCCGGTGCTGGCGGCGTTCAAGTTGGCGCACGATCAGGAACTCGAGTTGTTCGAGGCCGTCAAGTTGATCTCCCAGAATGCCGCGAAATCGGTTGGGTTGCATGACCGTGGTCGGCTCGAGGTTGGTTTGCGTGCGGACATCACGCTGGTCGAGGATTTAAGCGTGCCTCGTGTCCGTGCCACCTTCCGCGAGGGCCGCGCCATTTACCGTGACTCGAGCCGATTGGATGCGATTCTGCCCGCGTTGCTTGAGCCCACACTGCTCGAGCCTGCGGCTGTGGCTTGAAGCGGCTTTCCGAACAACCCTCGGTTGATCCGAGCGCCAGCGTGATCGATTGCAAACTCGGAGCCTGGACAGAGATTGGTCCCGACACGATGCTTGAACGCTCGAGCCTTGGCGATTACTCGTATGTGATGCAACGCTGCCAGATCGTTGGCTCGAACATCGGCAAGTTTTGTTCGATTGCCTCGGACGTGCGTTTGAATCCCGGCAACCATCCGCTCGAGCGCGTCACCAGCCATCACATGACGTACCGCGCCGCACTGTTTGGTTTGGGCGAGGACGACGAGGATTTTTTTGCGTGGCGCGAGGCGAACCCGGTCAGGGTTGGGCATGATGTTTGGATCGGTCATGGAGTGAGAGTGCTGCCCGGAGTGAGCATCGGCAATGGCGCTGCCATCGGTGCGGGTGCTGTCGTGACCAAGGACGTTTCGGCCTACATGGTTGCGGTCGGCGTGCCCGCTCGAGCCTTGCGTCCACGCTTCGCTGAAGGCACCGCAGAACGCCTCGAGCGTACTGGCTGGTTTCACTGGTCACGCGATTTGCTCGAGGCGCGTTTCGAGGATTTCAAGAATTTGGATGTTTTCCTTGAGAAGTATGCCGATCCAACGTGATTCTCGAGCATCGATCCGCATTCGCCGTCATGGAAGTCTCGTGTGGGCCGATCAAGGACCAATGCGTTCCGGTGTGGTCATGAACAGGTTGTTCAGCGATTCACTCAGGGTTGGGTGCGCGAAAACGGCCTCTCGAATCTGGTCATGCGTCACGCCGCCGATCATCGCCATTTGCAATACGCTCATCACTTCGCCGCCCTCAATCCCGAGCACAGTCGCCCCGAGCAGCAATCCTGTTTGCGCATCGACGACGGCCTTGATCATTCCTCGAGTCTCATCGGTTTCGATGGCCCGAGCCACCCGTGTCATCGGCAGGCGAAACACCAGCACGTCACGACCGCCGGTTCGAGCTTGGGTTTCATCGAGTCCAATTCGGGCGAGTGGTGGATCGGTGAACATCGTGTACGGTACGAGTCGGTTCGCGGTGCTGCGGGTTGCGCCGTGCAAGAGGCGATCCCGGACGATGCGGTAATCGTCGTAGGAAATGTGCGTGAAGGCTGGACCACCTTTGACATCACCGAGCGCGAACACACCTTCGATGTTCGTCTCGAGGTGTTCGTTGACCGGAATGAATCCCCGCGCATCCGTGCCAATACCTGCCGCCTCGAGGTGGAGCGTGTCCGCGTTGGAGGTTCGTCCAATGGCGACCAAGAGGTGCGAACCGCTGATGGTTTGCGCTCCGTCCGCTCCGTTGACCTCGAGTTCGATTTGACCATCAGCGGTTTGATGTACGGATTGCGCGGTAAAGCCTGGGTACAGGCGCATTCCTTCGTCGGCCATGGTTTGTGTGATCGCTTGAGAAACGTCTGGGTCCTCACGCTCGAGCATGCGGGCGGCCCGTTCGACGATGCTGACCTGACTGCCGAATCGGGCGAACATCTGACCGAATTCAAAGCCGATGTAACCACCGCCGAGCACAATCAGGTGTTCGGGTACAACCTCGAGTTCCATGATGCTGGTCGAGTTGAGCGCCGGGATGGTGTTGAGACCAGGAAGCTCCGGCAGGAATGGTCGCGTGCCGACGTTGATGAAAACCTGTGGCGCATTCAGTTCTCGCGTCCCACCATCGCGCAACCTGACCTCGAGCGAGTGCGATCCCGTGAAGCTTGCCTCGCCGAAGATCAACTCCAAACCTGGAATTCGCTCGAGGCTGTTTTGCGAGCCGTTTCGAAACGATTCGACGATGGCGCGTTTGCGTTCACGCACGCGCTCGAGCGTGACCGAGACGGGGCCGGTGTTCACGCCGTAATCGGCAGCACGACGGGCAAGGTGCGCGACTCGGGCACTGGCAATCATGGTTTTGGTGGGTGTACAACCCTCGTTAATGCAGGTTCCACCAACGTGCTCGCGTTCGATCAGGGCAACCTTGCGTCCTGCTTTGGCAAGCGCTCCAGCGAGCGGCCCGCCCGCCTGTCCTGCACCGATGATGATCGCGTCAAACTTGGATAGTTCGGTCATATGGCCTCCAGTGAGCAAGCGGGCGTGTGGTGCAGTTCGAGACGAACGGATCGGTCAGGGATTGAGCTGTCAGTCTACCGCTCGAGCAAACCCGAAATAGAATTTGCTCGAGCGACATGACCAGGTTTCAGTCCGTTAAGATCAGAGGAAGCGTTTGACAATCGGGCAGTTGACGATGAATCCAGTCGAACCAAATTTCTTGCCGCCAGGACCGGTGATCCAACCGCGTTCAACCAAGCCAAGCACCTGGAATTCCTCGATCACCCTCGAGCGATACCCTTTGTCAATCGCGGCTTTCGTCCATTCGCCGACGTTCAAATCCCACATCGGGCTGTAATCCGTGGCCACGGTCGGGATGCCACCGAGCACGTTCAATGGCCCTGGACCCTCACCGAGCAGGGCGCTGTTGAAGCCTTGGCGTTGTGGGTTATCGCTGCCGGTTGGTCCGTTGACCATCGCAAACAGACGTTCCACACCGCTGAAAGCACTGTCATCACGTCCAACCGGAATATCGTTCAAACCTGGCGCGAGCGTCACGGCCTCCATCGCGGCGGGCAGTGGGTGGTTGGCATCGAGGCTGAGGTAGAGCACCGGTTTGGCAAAGCTGAATCCTGGCGTGAGGGCCAGCGTGACCGTGCCACCGTTTCCTTCTGGGCAGATCGAGATGACCTTGTCATGCACCAATTTGTAATCTGGGGATTTCTTGCAGAAGTTGATCTGTTCGGCACTGACCCCGAAGGCCACGACCGGCGCGTTGTAAATGAATCCTCCGGCATTGGTGACACGCACCAGCGGCGTGTAATTGGCATCGCCAACCGAACCGGGTTTGAATTCCGTCGGTGGAAATGGATTGGTTTTTGGTCCCGGTTTGACGACACGTTCTGGCACGAAATTGACCGTGCCCGAATCGAAGGTCAGCGTGCCATTCTTCTCGAGCCGTGCTGTGCGAGCACCCTTGCCAACGCTGGTGTAGGTCAGTTTCGCCGAGTAATTCAGGCCGAGCGCATCGGCGTTGCCCTTGTCATTCGTGTCGGTGATCACGTACCAAACACTCTTGCCCTCCTTGGTTTGACCCTTGTACAAGGGCAGGGTGATCGTGCCTTTGTTCTCGTCGATCTCGCCGGATTTCAAAAGCTGCACCGGGCCAACCAGTTCTTTTTGCACGCTCGAGGGTGCAGGACCGAAATACGTCAGTGGGATGTCCGCGCCAATCGAGGGCGGTGCGGGCTTGGTGTCATCGCCACCTTGTGCGAACACGATGCCAACCACGGCGAGCAGTGCCGCGACCGAAAGACCTGAGGTGATGTTCGGGCGTTTGTTTTGGGACATGAATGCGTCCTTTCCTTGCTGTGAACCAAGTGGGCGAATGAATTGCGCGATTGGTCACAACACGAATGCCACGCCTGGGGTTTGCCTGGTGTGATGGGTTGCGGACCAGGCTTCAAGATGACTTGTGGTGAGGGTAATTTCTGGGTAATCGGTCTGGGTTTAACCTTCAACCTCGAGCTCCCGTTGATAGGCTCGGCGCACGGCTTTAGCGGCGGATGTTTCACCGAGATTTTCGTGAAGGCGAATCAATCCGGTGTGAGCGATCTCACTCAAGGGTTCGATCTGGATGGCGCGGCGATACATTGCAATCGCCATTTTTGGATCTCCAGGCTCGAGGTTTTGTGCGAGTTGAATCGCAGCTTCGATGGCCAAGTCCAGGATCAAAGTTCGTTGTAGGCTCGCCCACCCGTGAGTGGTGTTTGGCATGAATTCACCGTGGTAACTGGTCAATGCCTTTTGCAGGCGCTCGGTTGTTGGATTGTTCACGGCAGCGGCAAGTTCAAGCGCATCGATACGAACCTCAAGTTGATTGGATATCCTGTAAAGCTTGTCCTCGAAGGTCAACGGATTGAACGTCAAGCCGGTATCGGTCAGTGCCGCCCGAGTGCGGCGCACAACAACCCGGAAGTACTCGAGGTTGCTGGTAGTCACGACTCCATCCCAGAGTGCATCGCAGATTTGATCGCGGCTGGCAGGACCATGCAGCGCCAGCCAAACGAGCAATTCACCGCACCTGGCAAATGGGAAGCGCACGGGTTCGGCATTGATGCTCACCTCGAATTTCCCGAGGGTTTTTACCTCGAGCCTGACCTGTTTCTCGGAAATGTTGGGTTGCTGCAAAACAAGGGGTTCTGTCAGATCGTTGTGCAAGACTTCGGAAGCGTGACCATCGAGTCTGATGGTGCTCGCATCGCGGGATGGGAGATCATCACCGCTTGCCTTTTGGGACTTTACGAAGTGCTGGGCCAAATGTTTCAGGTTGTCCAGCCCGTGCAGCATCAGTGTTTGCGCAAGTTCGAGGCGTCCAGTCGTCATTGCCACCAGTGCATCGCCGAGGGCACGGATGGTCGAATGGGTGATCTCGAGTTGTTGGTTGCTGGCGTGGCGAACGGAACTCGTTGTGAACCTGCTGTAGGAGTTGAGGTCGGACTGCGCGGACTTCATGCGAAACACCTCCATGCCGACGCTGGGTGCCCGGAAGCTGTGTCGTGATCGGTGATGACACATGGGCTGTATCGGTACAGCTCTGCTGACTCACACTTAAGTCAGCTAACTGACTAAATTACGTTGGCCAAGCCTGATTGGTTCATCGCCTGAACGCCAACTCGAGGCGGGGTTAACGGCTCACAATTCTTCGGCCAAGAAGGGTGCATCTCACTCCGTCTGGAAGAATTTGGAATTGTGTCGTTGGTGTGGTCAAAGGCTGGCAGGCACAAGGCCAGCCCCTACGAAAAAACAACGTCAGGTAGGGTCGATCCGTCATGTGAAACATGCGTTGCATGATGTGGTCGCCCTGTTTTTAACCAAAAATCCACATCTGGTGAGATGCACCCTGCCAAGAATCGCTTGTTGCACCGCATCCCACGGTGAACCATACTTGAATTTACGCAATCCAAACACAGCAAAGACACACGCCTTCGATGGTCTGAACGTGAACGAGAGATGCAGCTACCAGACCGCACGGTGTTCCAACTTGCTCGAGACGTCGAAACCAGAGATATGATCGCTCAGTGTGCCGTCATGCAATTCGTACCCGATAGCACGTGGTTGATCGAACGCTCATGCTCGAGCGTCAATGGCTGGCGAACGGGCACTACAAGGTCAGGTTCTTGCTGTTGGCGTTTTGGCGTTGCTGGCCACCTGCCTGAGCCAGCGTTCAATACCGATCAGTTGCGAATCCAAAAACGTCGCATCGCCCATCGCGTTGGCGAGCGTGAACGCCCCATACAACCGCGAGATGAACTCCGCGCCCAACGCTCGAGGCTTCGGTAAGTGCAAAGCTTTGAACTGAACCTCCGCGAAATCGATGTGCAAGCGAAGCAACTCGCCAGCATTGTCCGCCTGTTGGCTTTGCACATCACGCAAACCCTGTGCGAGCGAGGCGTAAGGGCAACCGTGCGCGGTCAGCAACTCGCGGTTGCGTTC
>JAYURE010000952.1:0-2512 GCA_043756345.1 Deinococcales bacterium
TCGTTTTCTTGTTTCAGGAATTCATTTTCCTGTTTGAGTTTGCTCGAACCCGCCATGTCAGAGTGTATCGCACCCGCAACCCGACGCTAATCAAGTACGCGGAATGCTCTTGACCCGAGAACCGATCACGAATTTCTCGAGCACCCAGCGCAGCGCGAACGGCACATTGCAGGTTGTCTTGGACAAGGACGATGCCGAGGCGGTCGGCTTGGTAAAGTTGGATATCCTCGGATTGCGCACGCTGGATGTGATTGCTGGCGCGGTCGATTTGCTCGAGGCCAGTGGAATCAGCGTGGATGTCAACCGCCTCGATCTCGAGGACCCAAGGGTCTACGACTTGATCTGTCGTGGAGAAGTGATCGGCCTGTTTCAAATCGAATCGCCCGGTCAGCAGCAATTGATCGCCAAGCATCAACCCTTGAGCTTTCGTGATCTCGTCGCCGAGGTTGCGCTCTTGCGTCCAGGTCCAATCCAGGCCGAGGCGGTGCATCCTTACGTGCGCCGCCGCACCGGACTCGAGCCAGTCACCTACCCGCACCACGCGCTTGAGCCGATCCTCGAGAGCACCTTTGGCACGATGATTTTTCAGGATCAGGGACTCGAGGTCGCCCAGCACTTCGCCGGAATGCCGCTCGATGAGGCGGATCGTTTTCGCAAACTGATGTCGAAGGCCCGAGATCCAATTCAGATGGAGGCGATGCGGGACCGGTTCGTTCAGGGCGCAATGCAAACCCAACCAGACCTCGACCTCGAGACGGCCAATAAAGTTTTTGACATGGTGCGCGGTTTCACCGGGTACGGTTTTCCTCGGGCACACAGCGTCGCGTTTGCCACGATTGCCTTTCAGACCGCCTGGTTGAAGACCTACCATCCGGCGGCGTACTTGGCTTCGGTGATGCAGTTCGAGCCTGGCATGTTCAACCGCATGACCTTGACCCGAGAGGCGCAAAAGTGTGGCGTGCCAGTCCTGCCTGCAAGCCTCGAGAAATCGGGATCGCAGTTCGGGCTCGAGCACCATCAAGGCAAGTTGTGCATTCGTCTTCCGCTGACGGCCGTCACCGGTGTCGGTGAGGACGATGCCCGAACAATCCTGATTGAACGTGCCGCGCAACCGTTCGCCAATCTCGAGGATTTCGTGCGTCGGGTTCATGTCGGTAAAGATGTCATCTGGGCTCTGGGCAAGGCGAATGTGCTCGAGCAATTCGGTGAACGCCGTGATGTCCTCTGGCAGTTGGGTGTCCTCGCAAATCAGATTCAGCCGCGCTCAGATCTGCCAGCACTGCTCGAGCTTCCAGGGATTGACCTGGATGACTTGCCCAACCTGGAATTGCTATCGGAACTCGAGGGTGCGGTTTGGGACATGCAGTCTTTACGCACCACGGCAGGAGCGCACCCAATGGCGATCATCAGACCCAACCTCGAGCGGGTCGGAATCTTGCGCATCACCCGAGCGAACGAGGGAATCAAAACGGTGGCTGGCTTGGTGATCGTGCGACAGAGACCCATGACGGCCAAAGGTGTTGTCTTCATCACACTCGAGGATGAAAGCGGCCACTGCCAGTGCATCGCCAGCGCCGAACTCTGGGCGGTACTCAAACGCACCTTGCAATGCAATGCTTTGATCGTCACCGGCTTGATTCAACGCCGTGCTTTCTGGAGAGGCTTGATCATCCAAAACGCGGTCGCGCTCGAGGCGGTCGGTGGTAAGTCTGGAAGTCCAAGGGCGGCAGGCTGATGTGCGGACGACTCGAGAACACCTTGACGATGGCGGATTACCAATCGTTGTTCAATGTCACGCCATGTCTTGGCCCCACAGCAGCACCTTACGGGCTTGGGCCGCTGTTTGATCTCGAGCCATTGCCAGACATTCGCCCAACGGATCGAGTACCGATCATCTTGCCGGGAAATGACCATTTGGAATTAAGGCTTGCACGCTGGGGATTCAGTACACCGGCTCGAGCGTCACGAAAACTTTCTCTCTTCAATGCCCGTGATGACAAACTCGAGCAATCCCCAATCTGGCGGGAAGGATTTTACTCGAGACGATGCCTGGTTCCAGCGAGTGCATTTTTCGAGTGGTCGGGCGTGAAGGGTGCGAAAGTCAAACACCGAATTGGACTCTCGAGCGGACGCGGCTTTGGCATGGCGGGCATCTGGCAAACGACCGAAGATGGCCTCGAGTTCACGGTGATCACGACCACGCCGAATGAAGTTGTGGCTCCATTGCATGATCGGATGCCGGTGATTGTGAAGCCTCGAGATTACGAACATTGGTTGGCTGATGCTCCTGATTTGGATGACTTGCGAGCAATTCTGCGGAAGTACCCGGCGGTAAAAACGCAAACGGAATCCGCTCGACAAGTTGAGTAACCATTTCATTCGAGTCTCAAATGATGTTGTGATAATTAACAAGAATACGTCGGGTGCTAGCAGTAATGGCTTAAAAAGTTGAAGATGGCAGAAATGTCTAGAATCCGCCACCTTCTCGAGCAGCATATCATCCAAGACCTCT
>JAYURE010000953.1:0-2512 GCA_043756345.1 Deinococcales bacterium
TGTTCGAGCAGTATTTTTGCCGCCTGCACACCCAGTTCAAACAACGGTTGGCGCACGGTGGTCAGTGATGGCAGGGTTTGCTGGCTGGGTTCAAGGTCATCGAATCCTGTCAGGGCAACGTCTTCGGGAACGTTGATGCCCGCCTCCTCGAGCGCCTGCAAAATTCCGAAGGCCATGTCGTCGCTGGCGGAAACGATCACTTCGATACCGTGTAAGTTTGAGTTTCGTGTTTTAGGATTTACAGGTTCTGGATTTACAGGTTCTGGGTTCGGGTCGCGCCGCAACCAATCGTATGTAACTTCATACGCTTTGACCGCAAAATACTCACCGGTCAGCATGTTTTGTTCGTTAACCTCGAGTCCATGGGATTTCAAGGCCTCACGGAAAACCGATTCACGGGCATCGCTGTCCGGTTCGCCAACGAATCCACGCATGAAGGCAAAACGGCGATAACCGCAATCCTCGATCAGGTGCCGCATCAAGTCGCCCATTCCGCTCGGGCTTTGTGAAACGACGCTGGGAATGCCCGGTAAAACCCGTCCAATACTGACGATGGGCAACGGTGCGAATCGATCAAGAAAAGTGAGCAATTGATCGTCGCTCAGGGTTGGACCCATCGATCCGGCCAGGGCGATCAAACCATCGAGGTGGGGCGAAACAAAGTCGTAAGCCGTGTTGGTTCCAAAAAAAGGCTCATCCCGGTCGGGCAGGTTGGCGGGGTTCAGGTCGGTGCCAACAAAGACCACACTGCCAATCCCAGCCTGCCCAAAGGTCGTTTGAATGCCACGCAAAATTTGACGGTGGTAGTCCGCGAAGTAATCGGTCAGGATGCCAAAGGTGATGTTTTCGGGTTTGGTCATGGGAATTCAGTGGTTGTGGCCTGACGAAGAATCAGAACCAGTACAGCACATTTATACCTTTGAGCGTGGTCAATTCGGGTGGTCAATTCAGGGGTGCAGCCGCAGATTGGGACAGAGACTGGAAGTAGAAAGTGGAAAGTTCAAGCGCGAACAGCCCGCAAGGTGCTGTCTTGTGAGCAAGAAAGTGAAAAGAAAAGGCTCGAGCATCAGGCACTTTTCACTTTTCACTGATTTTTGCTCAAGAACTCGTAAGCCCCATTTCACGGCTGCACCCGGTCCGTTCGAGTCGATTCAGTCCCGAATGGATTCAGATTCTCGAGCCTGAAGAGGCCCGGTCCAGTTAGAAAAAACCTAAAATCTGGCCAGAATCCTCTAAAACAATCCCTCAATTCACCCTCGAGTGATCTGTGAATCCTGCACTCGAGGTGAAAGATTGGGGGTCTCGGGCCTCGAGTCACTGGTCTGTGAATACCCGAAACCAGTCATACTGACCTTCGGTTTGAAAGCAAAAACCGGGGGAACTGTTGTTTTGAAACTCGAATCACCGGTTAAACTGACCTCAAGATTTGGGATTCATGGGCAAAAAATCCTGTTTTGAGGCGGTTTTGCACAGGTTATCCACAGCCTGTGGATGGGTTTTCAACAGGTTTCTCGCACTCCATGATCATCCATTGAGACTCCACTTGCTATTCACTGTTCAATCACAGGTCCATTCCAAGTCCAACCTTAAACCTCGAGAATGCCCTCAAAACCTGCTCAAACCTCACAGATCGCTTGTGGATAACCCTGTGCATAAGCTGTGGATAAGCTGTGCATAACCTGTGGAAAACCCCTCGAGTTACCCACAAGCAAAACAGCCTGTGGATAAGTGCCAAGTTATCCACAGGCTATCCACAGGAAGGGTGCCAGTTATCCACAGAGTTGTACACAGGCCATTTACTGTCATACACGGGCTTCAAGGCACTTATCCACACTATCCACAGGCCCTACTACTACTGCTACTAGTTCTTTTATTTAAAGGGTAGAGTATTTAAGTGAACTGATTTGCAAGTAAAATCTTGGTGATTTGGCAAAGCACACCGAAGGCTCAAAACATGAAAAGCTCAAGACCTGAAACCTTGAAACCCAGAAGCTTGAAACCCAAAAGTCTCGAGACCTCAGAACCGAACTTTGAAACAAAATTGAAGATCTCAAACTTGAGATTCAAAAATCCGTGGAGGTTCCTTTGCGAGTTCAACTGCCCCGAAAACAACTGAGTGATGCCCTCTCCAACCTCGAGCGGGTGATTCCGAACCGATCCTCGAATGCGGCCCTGACTTTTTTGAAAGTCTCGACCACCGATCAGGGCCTCAGCCTGTCCGGGACCAACCTCGAGATTGATCTTGAGATTTTCGTTCCGGCCCAAATCGTCGATGGCCTGACCTTCGTGGTTCCGGCGCACCTGTTCGCACAAGTCACCAAAGCGCTGCCCGGCGAGTTGGCCGAACTGCACCTCGAGCAGGGCGAGTTGACCGTGGCCTCCGGCGGTGCAACCTTCAAATTGCAAACCGGCGAGTTGGGCGCGTACCCAGAGTTGACCTTCCCGACCCACACAGATTTGACGATTGATGCCCGAGAACTCGCCAAGTCGATCCAGAGCGTGCGTTACGCGG
>JAYURE010000954.1:0-6918 GCA_043756345.1 Deinococcales bacterium
CACGCCCATTCAGGAAGGCCGAAACTCGAGGTGTTCACAGGCTCGAGCCTTGGGGTTTGGATTGGGGATTTGGTGAGGCTCGCTTCGTTAGGGCGAACATGGAGTTGTCTTGACCCAAATCATGCACCTTACGGGCAGGGTCGCTCGCCCCTACGCAAAATTGTTGTAAGGGCGAACTCCATGTTCGCCCTCGCCAGGACACCAGATGGGCCAGAAACAAACCAACACTCGAGATTTTCATCGGGTAGGCCGGGTGAGGGATGCAAGCTCGAGGTTCACGCGGGTTATCCTCTCATTCGTGGCAACAAGACGCAAATCAACTGCAATCACGCTCGAGAAAATGCGGGCGTTCAGTGTTCATCGTTCGTTGTGGCAGGTTCCGACTTTGGCTCGAGGGTTGAACAAGTTTGGCTTCGTGCAGGCCGATCCGATTCGCGCTCCGGCCCGGGCACAGGATTTGATCTTGTGGCAACGGGTCAAGAATTACGTGGCGGGCGACCTCGAGAGGAAGTATCAGAAGCTCGAGGTTGAAGAAGATTTTTTTGTCAATTACGGTTTTCTGACCCGTGAGGTCCAGGCGTTCATGCACCCTCGAGAGTTCAGTCCATTAAGGATTGAAAAATCTGTTCCCGGCTTGACGGATCGCGTGCTCGAGTTCGTCAAGGGCAATGGTGCGACGCATCCGAAAATGCTCGAGACGCATTTCGGCAAGTTGAGCGTTGCCAACAATTGGGGCGGGACTTCGCAATCCACGACCCGAGCCTTGGATGCGCTGCACTACCGTGGCCTGGTGCGCGTCGCCCGCCGTGACAACGGCATCAAAGTCTACGAGGCTGCAACGCACCTCGAGCCGATGTTCTCGCAACCGCTCGAGCCAGATGTTCAAGCCCGAGGTTTACTGGATTTGATCCTGTCTGTGTACGCGCCATTGCCGGTGCAGAGTTTGAATCAATTGGTCAGCCTGTCCGGGTATGGCGGGCCGCATTTGACCCCGCACGTTCGCGCCGCCGTCAAACACGTCGTGATGCACGAACTCGAGACGGTCACGTTAGACGGCCTAAAATACGTTTGGCCCGCGAACGAAAAACTCGAGACTGAGATCGAGGACCGCGTGCATTTTCTCGCACCGTTCGATCCGGTGGTTTGGGATCGCCGACGCTTCGAGCATTTGCATGGTTGGGCGTACCGTTTCGAGGCGTACACGCCGCCCGCGAAACGCAAGATGGGCTATTACGCGCTACCGCTTCTTTGGCGCGATCAAATCATCGGTTGGGCGAACGCAAAAGTGGTGAATGGCGAACTCGAGCTTGAGCTTGGATTTGTCGAATCGCGTCCGAAATCCAAAGATTTTTCTCGAGCACTCGAGGTGGAAATCGCACGGCTGCGAACCTTCTTGGGCTTGGCATGAAACCGTCCAACAACCTGACCGGAATTCTATTGGCGATCTCGAGTGCACTCGGATTTTCGACGCTGGCCTTATGGGGCAAGTTCGCGGTGCGGCTCGGATTCGACTCGAGTTCGTTGAACGTGTACCGGTTCTTGCTCGCGGGCCTCGTACTGCTCGCGCTTGGATTTGGTCGTCGCACAGCGAAAGCCTTGATGGGCAAGTTGCTGCTGTTCGGCCTGTGGTACGCCTCGAACACATGGTTGTACTTTCAGGCGCTTGGAAAAATCTCCGCGAGCGTGGCGACAATTCTGGTCTACCTCGCGCCCGCGTTCGTGATCCTGATCCGATGGATTCTTGGCAACAAACCGAACTCGAGACAGTTGCAGGCGCTCGGATTGGTAAGCATTGGACTGTTGGTGATCGTTGGGTTGCCCGGTCCTCGAGATGCGAATGCGTTTGGATTGTTGCTCGCGGCGAGTGCGGGCGCTTTTTACGGCGCGTACCTGGTGGCGAGTGAACGCTGGTTGGGCCATGTCGAACCGATGCAGCAAACCACCTTCAACGCTTTCGGAACCGCGTTGGGATTCACGGTTTTCGCGCTGCTCGGTGGCGGCTTACATTTTCCAAGCAACCTCGAGCAGTGGGGACTCGTAGCAGGCATCGTGACGTTTTCGACGTTGATTGCATTGCCAACATTGTTCGCTTCAATCAAACGAATCGGTGCGGCTCGAGCCTCGATTCTTTCCAGCCTCGAGCCGGTCTTTGCGACGTTGTTGGCCTGGTTTGTGCTCGGCGAACCACCTTCTGGCTCGAGCTTGATTGGTGGATTGCTGATCTTAAGCGGCGCGATCCTGGCTCAGTTTTCACCAGCAGAAGCCGGCATCAAATCAAACACCACAAGTTCTGCCGGACAGTTGTAACGAACCGGTAACGCCGTCGTGCCCAACCCTCGAGAGACGAATCCTCGAGCACCGAGTGCGCCGCAAACGAATCCTTGCACAAATTTTTGACCGTACTTCGAGCCGGTATGCAACGCACCGACCCACGGCAGCACAATCTGTCCACCGTGCGTGTGACCGCAAAAAGTCAGACTGACACGGGCCGGGACTGTCTCGAGCATGTCTGGATGGTGCGACATCAACAGGATCGCTCCAGTTTTTGGTGCGGCCTCGAGTGCTTTCTCGAGATCGGGCGTTCCATTCCATAGGTCATCGACGCCAGCCACAAAAAGATCATCACGAACCTGCAATCCGGTATTGGTCAGAATCCGAATTCCGGCACGCTCAAGCGGTTCAGTCAGTTCCAGATGCGCGAGACGAACGGCGTACAAGTCATGATTTCCAAGCACGCCAAACACGCCGAGCGGTGCCTTTAACCTCGAGAGTTCGGCACAGAGTTCCGGCACACCAGAAAGTGATTTTCGATACTCGAGAAAATCACCCGTGATCAAAATCAAATCTGCTTTCTGCTCGAGCGTTGCATTCACCCAAGCACGCACGCTGGTCAGTCGTTGCGCTGGGCCGAAATGCAAATCGGTCAGTTGCACCATACGCAATGGTTTTTCGAGACCAGCCAATTCGAGCCGATGCTGCGTGACCACGAACGGCATGACATCCGGTGTCGGGACAACCTCGAGAATCCAAGTCTCGAGCGCCCGAATGATCGGTTTGACCACCAGCGACGCGAAGGATTTCTCGGCAGGCATGACAGGTAGGCTAACACTTGAGGACTTCATGCAACGGTACATTGGGGCATGACGATTCAGCTTCGAGCATTGATGTTGTCTGATATTGACGCATTCCTCGAGTGGGCGCTCGATCAAGAATTTTGCCTTGCAACCGGTTGGAATTTCCCAGGCAATCCAGATAAATTACGCGCCCATTGGACCAGAATCATCACAGAACCTCGAGACGATTTTCAGCGTTTTGCCATCGAGGAAACGGGTTCTATCTTGGGCTACGCCGATCTCGCATCGATTGATTGGCAGGAGCAACGCGCCAGCTTTGGGATCGCTTTGGCTCGAGCAAATTGGGGAAAAGGCATCGCTGCAACTGCTGGCGCATTGATGCTTGAGCATGCTTTTGTGACGTTGAACCTCAAACGAATTGTTGCGGAGGTTCACAGCAGCAACGAACGAAGCTGGCGTTTGATGGCCCGCCTGGGTTTTGTGCGCGAAGGCGTACTTCGCCAACACGAAACGTATCGAGGCCAAAAGCAGGATGTGATCTTGTTTGGGTTGCTGCGAGACGAGTATCAAACTCGAGTCTGATCTCAAGGATTTTTTGCCGCGTAGCGTTTGCTGAACAATTCGCCCAACGCGGCGAACTCTTCGGTCTTGTCCTCCGGCAATTGACTGGCAAGTTGTCGCAAGAACCGCTCGAGGTGATGGCGTTGCAAACCCTCTAGTTGCAGTCCGAGTTCATCGGCGGCATCGGCGATCACGACTTGCGCCATCGGGCCGACGAGTCGCGTCAAATTCCAGCGCAGGTCCTCGAGAAATCCGGTGCCGAGCGGATCGTTGACAGCCCCGTTCATGGCGTGTTCGAGGTGTTCGCTGCTGGCGACGATCTCGAGCATGTCGTCAAATCCGGCGATGGCTTCCTTGGCGTTGCGTTGCTCGAGCGCCTCAACAATTCTTAAGTGCGAGGCGTGTAGTCGGTCAAAATCGTGCGCCTCAAAGAGTGCGGTGCAGAGTGTGCGCAACAAATTGGCAAGCGGCGTGTGAATGAAGTGCAGGATGCGGGTCACGACGCGGTTGCCGCTGGCTTCGGCAATCGCAAAGTGTAATTTGAAATCGGCTTGCACAAAACCTTCCACATCGTCTCGGGCGAGGGCCATCTGATCGAGGATGGCGCGAATGTTTTTGAGTTGTGCTGGCGTGGCCTTCAAAGCGGCTTGCGAAATCGTGTAATGCTCGAGCAAGCGGCGAGTCTCGAGGAATTCGTTCGCGTCGGAAAGTTGATTGACCGCCCCGAGCCAAGCGTTGAAGCCGCTCGCGTCAGGCGTGGCACAGACGACGGTGCCGCGTCCGGCCTGCGCCTCGATCAGACCGGCGGCAGAGATGATGCTGACGGCTTCGCGCACGGTGGCGAGGCTCGTGCCAAATTGTTCGGCGAGGGCGCGTTGGCTGGGCAGGATGTCACCGGGTTTGTAGGTTCCGTTGACCAGCATTTCTTGGAGTTGCTGCGCGATGTCTGCTCCGAGCGATTGCCGTTTTTGGATTGGGCGAATCATCAGCGGGGTCATCGTCGAACCTCAGAGCGTTTCATGGCGAGGACGAGGCTGAGGCGCATTCGGTCCACAGCGCGGCCCAAATCCTCAACCTCGTCTCGGGGCAGATCGTTGTTGCTCAAGCTCGAGACGGGCGTGTGAATTTCGCCAAGGCTGACGCGGTTCGCGGCGTGCGTGATCTCGAGGATCGGTTGCGCGAGACGTTGCGCGATCAAGACAGTGGCGATCAGCGCGAGCGCGATTGCGGCGAGTGTCAATCCGAGAATCCATCTGAATTGCGTGTCGAGCACGTCTTGAACATCTCGAGCCAGCACGCCAACGCCGAGGTCGAAGGCTTTGATCCCAAGTGGTTTGGGTTCGTCGAGCAATCGCAATTCTCGTTGTCCGTTCGGCAGGTCGTAGACTTCTGCGCGAACCACTTCAAAGTTGGTTTGGCGGTTCGCACTTGCTTGAAACGAGTCAATGTTGGCTTGCAAATGTGCCCGAACGTCAGCCTCATCCTTCGTTGAACCCAGCAACTCGAGTTGCGTTTTGTACGTTTGTGCGAGCGTGTCGGTGTAGGCAAATAGCGTGGCGTTCGGATGTTCGAGCAGGTACGAGTCGTAATCTCGAGACAGCTTCCAATCGATGTCGGGATTTTTGGAAACAAAAAAGCGCATGGTCGCGTTCGGCGGGCGAACATCCACGAATGCGATGTCTCGAGATGACACTGCGGCTTTGAGTTGAGATTCGACGAGTGAGAAGTCCGTCACGTCGAGCGAACTGGCGAGCACTCGAGTCACGGTTCCGGCAAGGTTGTGACTGACCACACCCAAGATATTCGGGCGGTAAAGCATGAACAACAAGATCACCAAGACCCCGACAATCGTCACGGGCAGCAGTGCGGCGAGGGTGATTTTGCTGCGAAATCCGAATCGTTGTTTGAGCATGGGTTCCTCGGGGAAAAGTCTGGTTTGATCTGCGCTCGGGTCGAAATCCGGGCTCTGAACTTGGGCACGGGCTTGGGCTTGCGTCTTCATCTTGAATGTTCTGAACATTAGAACACTTGACGTTTGGAATCGCAATGGGTTACATTCCTGCAAATCACCAGATTGATTGGTCCGAACCCCAATGCTCCTGCCTCGTGCTCAATGCTCGAGGTCTGAAATTGCGGTCTGGGCAGGTTGAAACAGGCTTCACAGGAGGATGTATGAAATCACGCAAGAACTGGTTGTTGCCCGTCGCAGGAACGCTCGCGCTCGGTGGGTTAGTCATGGCCGACAAGGTTGGCTCGCCAATCCCAATCGGATTCTCGGTCGCGCAGACCTCGAACACAGCACTTTTGGGCAAAGAACAAGTCATTGGGGCGCAAATCGCCGAGGAGTTCTTCAACGGTCGCGGCGGCATCAACGGCACGCCGTTCAAACTGTTTTTTGAAGACACCGGCGGCGACGAGGCGGGCGCGATCAATGCCTTCCAAACGCAGATCAACAAGAACAAAGTCGTTGGCATCATTGGGCCAACACTTTCACAACAGGCGTTCGCTGCCGACAAAATTGCCGACCAAGCCAAAGTGCCCGTCCTCGGACCGAGCAACACCGCCAAGGGCATTCCGCAAATCGGAGATTACATCGCTCGAGTTAGCGCACCGGTCGCCATCGTCGCACCGAACTCGGTCAAGGCGGCATTGAAACTCAACCCAGCCGCGAAGAAGGCCGCCGTGATGTTCGCGCAAAACGATGCCTTCAGCACCAGCGAAACCGGCACCTTCCAAGAGACCGCCAAGGCGCAAGGTCTCGAGATCACCACGGTTCAAAAATTCCAAACGACCGACACGGATTTCACAACGCAGGTTACGGCGGCTATTGCGACGAACCCGGACATCATCATCGTTTCTGGCCTCGCAGCCGACGGTGGAAATTTGATCAAGCAATTGCGTTTGGCCGGTTACAAGGGCATCCTGATCGGCGGTAACGGCTTGAACACCGCCAACATGTTCCCAGTTTGCCAACAGTACTGCGATGGCGTGCTGATCGCTCAGGCGTACAGCCCCACCGCCAGCGGCGTCTTAAACGCCGCCTTCCGCACCGTGTACCGCAACAAGTACAAGAAAGAGCCACCGCAGTTCACCGCGCAAGCCTTCGCCGCCGTGCAGGTCATGGTCGAAGCACTGCGTGTCGTGGACAAGAAAGCGAAACTCGCCGATACGGAATTGAGTGATGTGCGCATCGCTTTGAACACACAAATCTTAAAGGGCAAGTACAATACGCCACTCGGTGAGATCAGCTTCACTTCTGAGGGCGAAGTCAACCAGAAACTCT
>JAYURE010000955.1:0-21721 GCA_043756345.1 Deinococcales bacterium
CACCACCGGCGCTCAGAATGACTTTCAACAGGCCACAAACATTGCTCGGAAAATGGTCACAGAATGGGGCATGAGCGAACGATTGGGACTGATCGCTCACTCGAGCGAGCAGGAATCGTTCTTGGGTGCAGGCATGATGAGCCGCGATTACAGCGACGACACCGCACAGATGATCGATGCCGAAATCAAAGCGATCATTGGTGAACAATATGCCCGTTCAAAATCACTGCTCGAGAACCACCGTCAGGACATGCACCACATCGTCGCCGTACTACTCGAACGGGAAACCCTGACCGGAGAGGAATTCCAATGCCTGCTCGAAGGGGGCGAACTGCCCGAAGAACCCACTTTGCCGCAATGGAATGAAACACCTGAGAACAACACCGAGCGTCCAGTTCCTCAGATCAAACTCAAACCTGCATGAATGAAGCTCCTACTCGAGCCATGACAACTCGAGCCATGACAACTCGAGCCATGACAACTCGAGTAGGAGCTTTCAAATGGCTTAAAACGAGAGCTTAAAGTGAGAGCTTCAGATAAACGCCTCAGTCTGGTCTGACGATACCGAAAGTGCTTTTGCCCTGTACCTCGCTGTCTGGTATGCGGTACAGGCTCAACCCTTCGATTTCGGTGGGCAGAATCCAGTAGACGTTCTCATCGGATTGTACCACCACGACATCGTTGCGTTCCTGCGCGACCTTCAAACCGCCCAGCAACTGCGTGGCGGATTCGGAAAGTTGTTTCGCTTCTTCAGTCGTGGCGGCACGACCGACCACGATTTCACGACCAGATTTGGTTAAGACCAGTAACTCGTACACAAAAGCCTCCAAGGTCCGAGCAATCCGCTCTATTCAGACCGGAGCTTCAGAGCCTCGAGATGATACCGCGCAAAACGGACTCCGACCACACCAATCACGGTTGATCATTCAGCCTCGAGCGACTCCATCTTGCTCGAATGCAGCAGCTTTGTACGCCCGAATGTTGCAGCTTCACACACTGACCGGTCAGAATGGGCGCAATGCACTTCATTGTTGCGGGACCCTCGAGCCAGGAAGTGCTTTCATGATGTGGTTGCTGCTGATCCCGTTGATCGGTCTGAGCCTGTTTACACTCTGGAATGCACCCAGGTTTCCGCGTCTAATCTCTTACGCATCCAACAAAAAGCACGTCACGCCCTCGCCGTTGGTGTCGATCCTGATTCCGGCCCGCAACGAGGAGGCGAACCTCGCAGCCCTGCTGCCGACGCTTTTGGCCCAAACCTACACAGACATCGAGGTTGTGGTCCTCGATGATCACAGCACCGACCGCACGCTCGAGGTGGCACAATCCTTCGCCGTGCTGGACTCGAGGTTTCGCGTCGTGCCTGGTGGCCCACTGATGCCCGGATGGTTGGGCAAACCGAACGCCTGTCAACAATTGATCGATGCGGCTCGAGGTGATCTACTGGTTTTTACCGATGCGGATACGCTCTGGAATCCGAACGCCATCGATACGGTCGTGACCGCCTTCGAGCGAACCCAATGCGATGCCCTCTCCGGTTGGCCCGAACAAGTCCTCTCCGGCTGGTTCTCCAGCGTGATTCAACCATTCATGGCCTGGAGTTTGGTGGCTTTCCTACCGATGTGGTTGGTCCCGGACCCGAAATACCCCGGCACGGTCTCGGCAAATGGGCAACTGCTCGCCTTCAAGCGCCGCACCCTCGAGCGCGTGGACGGTTTCGTTGGTGTGCGCGGCAGCATCCTCGAAGACATGTTGCTGGCCAAATCGATCAAACGGGCCGGAATGCGTTTTGAATTCATGAATGCTAGAGGCGTTGTGACCTGCAAAATGTACGACTCGACCGTGGATGCCTTCAACGGTTTCGCCAAAGCTGCCTTCATCAATGTCGGCTCGAGTGTGCCCAACTTGGGCTTGGCAATCTTTGGTTTCGCTTTCGGCTTCGTGCTGCCATGGGTTTGGTTGATCTGGAGCTTGGCGACCGGCTCGAGCCTGTTGTGGCCCATCGTGGCGGTCGTGGCGAGCGTTGCTGGTCGTGCCGCGAGCGATTACCAATTCGGTTTTCCGATCTGGTTGTCTTTGACGCAACCGGTGGCGGTACTTGGTTGGATTGCGATTGCCCTGACCTCCTACCGGCGTCACGAGGCGGGCCGCGTGCATTGGAAGGGTCGAGCTTACGACCTCAAACAGGGCGAGAATCCCACCGGATAGACTCAACCCGTCCAATCAGGCCAGTCAATCAGATGGGGCGCACCGCAAGGTCAGGGCGTAGATTGGGTTGGTGACTGCTCCAAACCTGCCCCCATCGATGCGGACTCCTATCGCTCGAGAATCAAAAGTTTCAACCGCCGTGATGTTCCAGGATTTGCGGGCCACGCTCAAACTCGTTTGGTCCTCGAGTCCAACGCACGCCTTCGTGATTGCCGTGACCAGTTTGTTGCAAGCGTTTGCGCCTGCCGCGAGCCTGTGGGTGGCAAAACTTCTGTTGGATGATGTTGCCCTGGCCGTGCAGGGCAAGCTCGAGAATGCTTACGGCACGTTGATCGGGCTGCTGGCGATTCAAGTTGGAATCGGCGTCTTCCTGACCTTGATTGGAGCCATTCAAGGCGCATCTCGAGAGTTGCTGGGTGACAGCTTGCAGTACCGCACGACCATGTTGATTCTTGGGAAAGCGGCGAACCTTGAGGTCGAACGTTTCGAGAACGCGGCAACCTATGATGCGCTAAAGAATGCTTACAACGAGGTCGGATTTCGTCCAATCGGAGTGGCTTTGCAACTGCTTTCACTCGCACAGGCGATCATCACGCTCGTTTCGATTGGGGCCTTGCTCTCGAGGCTGGGATGGTTGGTACTCGTGCTGGTGCTGATTGCGACTTTGCCCGGCGTGATCGTCTCGAACCGATTTGGCGCGGAAAGCTACCGCATGATTCGCCGTCAAACGCAGGACGCTCGAGTTCAGAATTACTTGGGTTCGATCCTGACCTCGGATCAACTCGTCAAAGAAGTTCGCCTGTTCGGATTCGAGCAATACCTGCTTTCTCGATGGGGCGAGTATTATAAGAAGTTTCGTGGTCAACTCGTCAACCTGATTTACCGTCGCAGCGCCTGGAACCTCGGCGCATCGCTCGGCTCGGCCGTTCTCGTCGGTTTCGCCACCCTGAGCGTGCTGGCTCGAGCCGCCGCCGGACTGATCACGGTCGGAGATTTCTCGTTGTTCGTCGGTGGTCTGGCCCAAGTGCAAAATCAATTCTCGAGTCTGCTATCGGGATTCTCCGGGATCTACCAGAGTTTGCTGTACATGCGAAACCTGTTTGAATTTCTCGAGTTGCCCGCCAGAGATTTGGATGCGGGCGAAACCTGGGTTGGTCCAATTCGCACGATCACTTTCGAGAACGTCGGTTTCCGTTATCCCTTAACCACTCGAGATGTTCTCAAGGGCGTCAATTTTGAAGTCTCGAGCGGTCACGCCCTCGCGTTGGTCGGCGAGAACGGCGCGGGCAAAACCACGATTGTCAAACTCCTGACACGACTCTTCGAGCCAACCTCGGGCCGGATTTTGTTCAATGGTTTGGATGTCACGCGCTTCTCGCCACGCAGCGTACAACGTGAAATGAGCATCATCTTTCAGGATTAAGGCAGTACAGCATGAGTGCCCGCGAGAACGTGGCGCTCTCCAAACTCGAGGGAATCAATGACACTGCCGCGCTCGAGAAATCTGGTCTGCAATCGGGCGCGAACGAATTCGTGACCGACCTGCCGGATGGCTACGACACGATGCTCGGACGGTTGTTCACCGGTGGCCGACAACTTTCCGGCGGGCAATGGCAACGCCTCGCACTCTCGAGGTTGTACTTCCGTGACGCCAGCGTGCTGGTCTTTGACGAACCGACCGCCGCGTTGGATGCTCAAGCGGAATTCGACACGATTGAGGCCCTGCGCAATCAGGCCAAAGACCGAATTGCGGTCTTGATCTCGCATCGATTTTCGACCGTGCGCCTCGCCAATCAAATTGTCGTGCTCGAGGATGGCGTGGTTTCCGAATCCGGCTCGCACGAACAACTTCTCGAGACGGGTGGACGCTATTCGCAACTCTTCAAACTTCAAGCTCGAGGGTACGCCGCAGGGATTACAGAATCGGCATGAAAAATCATTCCTCGGTGAAGTAATCCGAGTCGAGACGTTTGACCTCAAACACCCGAGCCGTCGCCACACCGATGTTGAAATCCATCATCAACTCGGCAAGCTGACGACCATCAATCAGCACGATTTTAATGTTGTTCACGCGGTTTCGGGCATACTCGAGCGCCTCCTGTGTGAAACTTGACGTGGTGATGAACACGCCTTTCTGCGCTCCGTGCCCAGCCAACGCGCCAACGAATTTCTGAATCTCAGGACGACCAACGTTGCCCTCCCAGCGTTTCGCTTGCACGTAAATCATGTCCAAGCCGAGCTTGTCCTCTTTGATGATGCCGTCGATGCCACCGTCACCGCTTCGTCCGATAACCTCAGCAGCGTCACGAAAAGAACCTCCGTAACCCATTCCAACCAACAATTCGACCACCAGATTTTCAAAAAACGCTGGCGAGCAGAGCTTCGTTTGCTCAAGGATTTCCTGTTTCAAACTTTGCTGAAGCCGAGCGTGTCCATACTCAAGCACCTCTTCGGGCGTTTGTTCCGAAATGCGACCAATGGCCTCGTTGACCGATTCACTGTTTTCAGAGCGGGACACCTCTTTGAATTTCTGATACTCAGGAAACCGCTCGAGGTACTGCATATCAATCCGTGAAGGTTGTTCCGAGAGCACCACCAAACCGCGCTTCGTGATTCTTGAAAGCGGACGACGGGTTTGCTCGAGCAATCCCGCTTTACGCAAATACGTGGTGCTCCAGCCGACACGGTTCAGCATCGTTTCTTGTTTGCCGCTCGGGAGCAGTTGTCGGCGTTCTTCTTCAGACAACCCAAATTCGTCGGAGAGTACCGCGACTGCCTCTCTGGTGGAATGCTCCAAGCCGTCCGAGAAGAATTTCAGTGCGGGCAACATGACGGTTTGAAAATCAGGAATGGGCATACCTCGAGTCTAACAATTCACGATTCGACACCATGTTCAAACCATTTTGCGCTACCCTGATGCCATGACCACCCGGACTCGAGCCACCATTGCGGACTTGTATACACTGCCTGGTGGCGTCAAGGCAGAACTCGTGCAAGGAGAAATCATCACCTTCCCCCCGACCGGAGACATGCCCTCGAGCGCTGCCGGAACCATTTTTGTCAGCCTCTACAACCATTCGCAAGCCACGCAATCGGGACGTGCCTATACCGATAACGTGGGTTACGTCGTGCGCCTGCCGCACCGCGAATCCTTCAGCCCGGATGTCTCGTATCACACCGGTCCTCGGGCTGAGATGCGCTTTCTCGAGGGTGCACCAATCTTTGCGGTCGAGGTTCGTTCTGAGGGTGATTACGGTCCGAGTGCCGAACGCGCCATGGCACAAAAACGCGCCGATTATTTCGCCTGCGGCACGTTGGTCGTTTGGGATGTCGATCTGCTGTCCGATGAGGTCGTGCGTTCGTACCGGGCCGATCAGCCGTACACACCAACCATTTTTCGTCACGGTGAGATGGCCAATGCGGTCCCGGCGCTCGAGGCTTGGACGCTCGAGGTCAATCGACTCTTCTTATGATCCCGGTCTTGTGATCACGGTCTTATGATCCCGGTCTTGTAATCACGGTCTTGTGATCAACCTTCAACCATCGCCTCGGATCGGCACGAATTTAAGCCCGGATTCAGACTCGAGAAGACTTCCGGTTCGGCCATGATGATCAGTTCGTCTCGGGCCTCGAGGGTGGTATTGCCGCGAGGCACGCGCACGTGACCGTCTCGCAGGATGGCAACGAGCAGCGAACCGTTCGGCCAGTCAAGGTCTCGTACGGCGCGTCCAAGCCAGCTTTCAGGCACGTTCATGCGGTACAGGCGCTCGAGGTCATCGTCGGACACGGCGAGTGATTCACTCGAGAGCAGGTCGAGCAAATCCAGGTTTGGCGCGTTTTTGCTGCGCGTTTCAATGCTGCTCGCGTTGATGAGCGGATCGGTATTGACTGTATCTGCTGTGGCGAGCATTTCGCCTTGTGAGATCAAGCTGGGTACGGCGTTGGCTCCGGTGGCAAGCCGTACCGCGTCGCGCAAGTATTCGGCGATGTGCACGGGGCTCGAGGATCGGCTTTCGGCCTGATGTTCGTACAATCCTTCGCGGCCCGTGATGGCGTACCCAGCGATGGTGGTCAGCAACAGTGGGATCAGCAGGCCGTACCCGGACCATTCGGTGACGAGCAAGGTCGCGGCAAGAGGCACGTTGAAGGTTCCGGCCAGGAATGCCGCCATGCCGGTCAGGGTGAAGGCCGCAGGCTCGAGCACAATACCGAGCGCCCCAAGCCCGAGCGCGTAGAGGTTGCCGATCAATCCGCCGATGCCGAGACTCGGCACGATCAGGCCGCCAGGGCTGCCGACACTGCCAACGAACAGGACGGCAAACGCCCGCCAGATCATCAAGGCCAACATGCTCGAGATTGGCAGGAATCCCGACATCGCCAGTTGCGACCAGCCGAGGCCATCGCCGAGCACACCAGGGTTGAGGAGGCCGATCAATCCGACGACCAATCCGGCGATGGCCAAGCGGTAAACCATCGGAATTTTACTGAGCGTCCAGGCTCGAGAGAGTCCTTTGAAGGCGGCGACGAAAGCAAACGCGGCGGCCGCCTCGAGAAGGCCAAGCACAAAAAAGGCGGGCAGGAGTTGCGGCGGTTGGCCCGCCAGCACCGGCAAATCGAACAACGGGCCGAAACCTCGGAAGGCACCATAAATGGCGAACGCGACGACGCTCGAGAGTACGGCTGGCGTCAATGCCTCAATCTCGAATTCAAAACGACGGTAGAGGATTTCGACGGCGAGGACTGCTCCGGCCAATGGCGCTCGCAGGACGATTCCAAGTCCGGCAGCCATCGCAGCGACAAAGACCAATCGTCTATCAGCCTCAGAGAGTTGCGCCACCGATCCGAACGCCACGCCGATACCGGTCGCCAAACTCGAGAGTGGCCCCTCACGTCCGAGCGGCACGCCTCCAGCAATGGCGATGGCTCCGGCGACGGTGCGCACCGCAACCTCACGACCATTCACTCGAGCGCCCTGATTGTGATACGAGTTGAGTGCGGCATCAAGGCCATCGCCTTGGGCTTGAATTGGCGCATCCGGCAAGCGTCCCAGAATCGTTCGTGAACCGATACGCTCGAGCCAAATCACCGCCATCAATGCGAGCGCCATCAGGATCGGCAGCAACCATGAACGCTCACCGCTGAAGGCATGAAGCACACCGCCCTCGTTTGGCAATCCCGGCGGGAGCAATTGGGTGATACCGCCGAGCAAGAGGTTCTGCAAGAATTCGACGATGACCGTGAAGGCGGTTCCTGCGAAACCAACCAAGGCTCCGATCCCCAGGCCGTACAGCACTAACCGACCCGTTTCCAGGCGGTTTCCAAGCAGGCTCAGCGCACGGCGGGGACGTTGCACCCCTTAAGCCTACCAAACAGGTTTCAGAGGACAAGGCGCGGGGTCACGGGTCACGGGTCACGGGTCACGGGTCACGGGTCACGGGTCACGAGTCACGGGTCACGAGTCACATGTCTCGAGTCACAGGCATGAGCTTGGCCTCAAGGACTTGGCCGAATGCTACGCTGACTACTATATGAGCCAAACAGTTTCCATCGGTGTGGACCTCGGCACGAGCGGCGTGAAAGTGATCGCCTTAACCCCGGACGGTCAGGGTGTGGCGGAGGCCAGCGCGAACTATCCACTGTTGACACCAAAGCCAGGTTGGACGGAGCAGAATCCAAGCGATTGGTTGGCTGGAACGCGCACCGCGTTGAAAGCGCTTTCGGAGGAGTTGAAAGCTCGAGGATTGACGCCGGTTGCGATAGGGCTTTCCGGGCAGATGCACGGCATGACACCATTGGACGCGCACAGCGAAGTGATCCGGCCTGCGCCATTGTGGAACGATCAACGCACCGCCCAAGCCTGCGCCGAGATTGAAACCGCCGTACCGAGGCTCGAGTTGATCGCACGCACCGGCAATCCCGCCGTGACCGGATTTCAATTGCCGAAAGTCGTCTGGATGCGGGAGGCCGAACCCGAGAATTTCTCGAGGTTGCGGCATGTTCTGTTGCCCAAAGATTACCTGGCCTTTGCGATGACCGGCGAGATGGCTGCGGAACCATCCGACGGCAGCGGCACGGGCGCGATGCACCTCGCCTCGCAAAGTTGGGACACAGATGTTCTCGGCGCGTTAAAACTTGATCCGAGTCTATTTCCAAAAATCATTCCATCGCACGCCGTCACGGGTGGACTCTCGAGCGACTGGGCGAACGCGACCGGATTGCCCGTTGGACTGCCAGTCATTGCAGGCGCGGGCGACAACGCGGGCGCAGCGATTGGACTCGGACTCTCAAGCAGCAACATGGGAGTCGGTAGCGTCTCCCTCGGCACGAGCGGCGTGGTCTTCCTGCCACTCGAGACGGCGACACCGGACCCAGAAGGTCGCGTGCATTTGTTCTGTCATGCCGACGGTGGCTATCACCTGCTGGGCGTGACGCTCGCGGCGGCGGGCAGTTTGCAATGGTTCCACGACAAGCTCGCACCGGGCGTCAGCTTCGATGACTTGATGCTCGAGGCTTCCCAGATTCCAGCCGGTTCAGAAGGTGTGCGATTCATGCCGTACCTCGCGGGTGAACGAAGCCCGTGGCTCGATCCAGAACTGCGCGGCGCGTGGCTGGGGCTCGCGCTCGCACATGGACGCGGACATATGACTCGAGCGATTCTCGAAGGCGTAGCGTTCAGTTTGGCCGACACCTTGGATGTGATGCGACCACTCGCGCCGCTCTCCAAACTCTTGGCGATTGGCGGCGGTGCACGATCAGACCTCTGGCTGGAGATTGTTGGCAACGCGCTCGAAACGAAACTCGAGAAACCCAGCCTCGAAGAAGGACCAGCGCGAGGTGCAGCGATTCTCGGATTCGTCGGCGCAGGCGTGTTCAAAGATGTTCCGGCAGCACTCGAGGCGACACGACCCACAAGCACCGAAATTCAAATCAAATCCGATCCTGCGTACAACAATGATCGATCCAGTTTTGGCTTGGGACTCGAGGCGGCACGGACGTTCAAAGGCTAAAAACCAGTGGAAAGTTGAAAGTGCAAAGTTGAAAGTCAAAAAGCCCTCTTCCGCTTTCAACTTTGCACTTTTCACTGCTGTATTCTCGAGCCGTGACGACAATCTTGGTCAGCAACGACGATGGCATTTACTCTCCCGGCATTCGCGCCTTGGCAAACGCGATGACGGCACTCGGTGAGGTTTGGGTGGTCGCGCCGGATGTCGAGCAGAGCGCGGTCGGGCATGGCATCACGGTACGCAGGCCGTTGCGGTTTCGCAAGACGAACGTGCCAAACCTCGAGGCTGGAATCAAGGCGTTTCGGGTCGATGGCACGCCTGCCGATTGCGTGGTCTTGGGCGTTCACAGTTTGGGTCGTCCAGATTTGGTCGTCTCTGGCATCAATTTTGGTCCAAACTTGGGCTATGACCTGACGCATTCGGGTACGTTCGCGGTGGCGATGGAGGGCACGCACCTCGAGATTCCGAGCATCGCGTTTTCATTGCAATTTTCGGACGAGATGGATTTTTCGTTCGCGGCAAGTTACGCGCCGAAACTGGCGGCCAAAGTCCTCGAACATGGACTTCCGGCCCGAACGGTTTTGAATGTCAATTTCCCAACCGGAAAGCCGAAGGGGTTGCGTGTGACCACCCACGGCACGCATTTGTACGAGGATGCGGTTCACGAACGCAAAGACCCGAATGGGCAAGCGTATTTTTGGGTGGCGGGAACATCACGCGGCGATCTCGAGGCGGATTCAGATTTCACGGCAGTCGCGCAGGATTTCGTCTCGGTCACGCCGGTTTTGCTGGATTTCACGCATCGAGGATTTTTGGATACGGTCAAAGGTTTCGTGCCGGAGTTGTGAGAATCTCGAGTTCTGCTTGCTACGCCAATTCGCGGATGCCTTGAACAGTTTGCCCGCGTAAGCTCGAGCCGTGATCCCAAAACGAATTTCGTATCCAACCCTGCCCGAAGCGGATTGTTTGCGCATGCACGATTTTTTCAATGCGTTCCGAGCGGAAGTCCAGCCAGAAAACCCGCTGATTCCGTTCGAGGAACGTTTGCAGCATTGGCGCAATCCGCCCCAGCACGCTGTCTCGGTCGATATCGTGCTCGAGGATGCCAGCGTCGTGGCGGGAACAGCCAGCGCCGATTGGGGCGCGGACGACACCGACAACCCGGATACATGCTGGGGCTATTTGATGATCGCACCGGATTTTCGTGGGCGCGGCTTGGGCGTGGTCTTGCTTCGCCGTTTGCTCGAAGAGATTGTGGGCTTGGGTCGGACGAAATTCTTCGTTGAAACCTACGCCTCGATCCCTGCTGGAGAAATTTTCGCCGAGAGGTTGGGCGCGAAACGTGGGCTCGAGCAGAACACGAATCGTTTGTTGTTTTCCGAGTTAAACCGCGATTACTTGCGTCTTTCACTTGAGCGTGCGCCAATGGATTTATTTGAGCTTGGGGTTTTCGATGGCGAGTATCCAGAGGGTGAACTCAAGGCGTTGTGCGAGTTATTCGAGGTCATGAATGATGCTCCGCAAGGCGAGTTGGAAGTGAACGATGAGCGGCTCACGCCAAAAAAGTTACGGCAAAACCTCGAACACGAAAAGGTACTGGGCATAAAGCGTTGTCTGATTTTTGCTCGAGATCGGGCCAGTGGGCGTTACGCGGGCTACACCGAGGTCGAATGGCTGCAAAGCCGTCCTCAGGTGATGGTCCAGAACGGCACGGCGGTTCACGAGGATTTTCGTGGTCACGGTTTGGGAGCGTGGTTGAAGGCCGCAATGATCGAACGCATTTTGCGAGATCACCCGCAGGCCGATCAGGTTCGGACCAGCAATGCCGAAAGCAACGCGCCAGTGGTCAAAATCAATGTTGCTTTGGGTTTTAAGTTGTTTTTGAGACGGATTGTTTGGCAGGTTGATGTGCAAGAAACCCTCGGGCGATTGCGTTCCGAGCAGCGAATTTAGTGGCAGATTTGGCCGAGATGTTCTCGAGCCTGTAACCGGTCTCGCAGACCCTCCTGAAGCGGTTTGCTATCGTTTGAGGGACGGCATCTCGAGGCTTGTTTTCGTTCTCGAGTCACGTTAGATTGTGAGCGCGATTTGATTTCATAGAACCATTAGTGAAAGTTAGCACAAGCCGTGCTAAGATACTGGCAAATTTACGTTGCCAAACTCGAGGGGAGATGGACCTTTGAACGAATTCCTGAACGTCATCATCATGCTCATCGTCGCCGGAGGCATCGGCGTGCTCGCCCTGATCGTCGGCGCGGTGCTCGGACCAAAAAAACCCAGCCGCACCAAACTGATGGCCTATGAGAGCGGCAACGACCCGATTGGCACGGCTCGAGAACGCTTTCCGATTCACTTCTATTTGGTCGCCATGCTTTTTATTGTCTTCGACATTGAAACCGCCTTCTTCTACCCGCTCGCGGTCGCCTACGGAAACCTCGGCAGCTACGTCTTCTGGGAGGCGCTGGCCTTCGTGATCCTCGTCGCGGTTGGGTACTTTTACATCCTCAAAAAAGGCGTACTCGAGTGGAAGTAAAAGCAAGTGGAAAGTTCAAAGTTCAAAGTTCAAAGTTGAAAGTTGAAAGTTGAAAGAAACAGCAAAAGCAACTCGAGCATCACTGTAAGGAGCACCACATGCCAACACTCAAAGACCTATTTGAAAAAGACGTTCAAGAACTCGAGAACGAAGGCATCGTTTTCGCCAGCCTCGAGAAACTCGTCGCCTGGGGCCGCAGCAATTCACTCTGGCCGATGACCTTCGGACTCGCCTGCTGCGCAATTGAAATGATGGCCTCGACCGATGCTCGCAACGACCTGGCACGATTTGGGTCTGAGGTTTTCCGCGCCAGCCCACGCCAATCGGATGTGCTGATCGTCGCCGGTCGCTTGAGCAAAAAAATGGCCCCGGTCATGCGTCGCGTGTACGACCAAATGCCCGATCCAAAATGGGTCATTTCGATGGGCGCATGCGCCTCGAGTGGCGGGATGTTCAACAATTACGCGATTGTGCAAAACGTCGATTCGGTCGTGCCAGTCGATATTTTCGTACCTGGTTGCCCACCGCGTCCAGAAGGTCTGATTTACGCCGTGATGCAATTGCAAAAGAAAATTCAAGGACAAGCGATTGACGATTACGGCACACCGCTCCCAATGGTTGAGGCGTGGACCCGATGAGCCTCGTCCGCGCCCTCGAGCTTGCCAGCGCACGTGAATATACCGTGCAAGACGGCTTGCAATTCAAAACCGTGATCGCCCCTCGAGATACCTTCAAAGCGTATTTGTTCGAGCTTCGGCAGGCTGGATTCAAAATGCTCGCCAGCGTTATGGGCATCGATTACCTCGAGTACACGGAGTTCATGCCGGAACGTTTTGCGGTTGTGTATCAACTGTTGAACTTGACGAACGCTGAACGGATCATCGTCAAAGTCTACGTTCCAGACGGCGAGAAACTGCCCAGCGTCACCGACCTTTGGGGCACTGCCGACTGGCACGAACGCGAAGTCTACGACCTGTTCGGCCTCGAGTTTGAAGGCCACCCAGACTTGCGTAAAATTTTGACACCCGAAGATTTGGATGGTCATCCGCTGCGCAAAGATTTCCCGCTCGGCGAATCACCGACCCTCTTCCGTGAGGGCCGTTTCATTGACCCAGGCGCATTCCGCGCAGGATTGAGCGGCAAGAGCGCGGGCCTGTCCGGGTATCGCGGTGGCGCTCGCATCGACTCGAGCCTGACACCAAAAATTCCAGCCGATTCGCAAAAAAGCCAGTGAAAAGAGGAAAGTGCAAAGTGGAAAAACCCAAATCTCAAGCCGTCACTTTCAACTTTTAACTTCTGTTCTCGAGGAGCCCCATGACCAAACCTGCCGAACGACCCACGAAAGCCCCCAAGAAAGCCGACCTCAAACTCGAGACCCGTCGTGAAGTGATCGTTCCGCAGGAAGCCTCGAGCCTGGTTGGTGGATCGGGACTGCTGCACACCGAAACGATGACGTTGAACGTCGGGCCGCAACATCCAAGCACGCACGGTGTGCTTCGCGTGATCGTGGACATGGAAGGCGAAATCGTCACCAAGGTCGTGCCAGTGATCGGCTACCTGCACACTGGCTTTGAGAAGACGATGGAGAACCGAACCTACGCACAGAATTTTACGTTCGCACCGCGCATGGATTACCTACATGGTTTCGGTTACGAACTCGCGTATGCGCTGCCGGTCGAACAACTGACCGAGGCCATCGTGCCGGAACGAGCCCAAGCAATCCGCATTCTGCTGGTCGAATTGAACCGCATCTCGAGCCACCTGGTTTTCTTCGGCACCGGCATGCTCGACCTCGGCGCGATCACACCGTTCTTTTACGCATTCCGTGAACGCGAAGAGATTCTGGACATTTTCGAGGCGATCAGCGGGCAACGCCTGCACCAAGGCTACCTGCGCGTCGGCGGTGTCGCCAAGGACATACCGGACGGCTTTGAAGCGATGGTCAAAAAATTCCTCGATGGCTTCCAGGCCAAAGTGGACGAGTACGAGGCGTTGTTCGCGGGCAACCCAATCTTCCTCGAGCGTGCCGGAAACGTGGGCGTGCTCTCGAGCGAGATGGCGATTGATCTTGGCATCACCGGACCGAACCTTCGCGCCAGCGGCGTGAATCATGACCTGCGCAAAGCCGCACCGTATGCCGGTTACGAAACCTACGAATTCGAGGTTCCGACCCGTCAAAACGGCGATTGCCTGGATCGCTTCATGGTCCGCATCGACGAAATGCGAGAGAGCGCCAAAATCGTTCGCCAAGCCCTCGAGCGTCTCAAAACCCCAGGCCCAATCCAAGATCCGAACCGCAAGATCAGCCTGCCACCACGCGAAGAACTCGAGACGAGCATGGAAGCCGTGATTCACCACTTCAAACTTGTGACCGAAGGCTACCACCCGCAAAAAGGTGAAGCTTACGTGCCCACAGAATCGGCTCGAGGAGAGCTTGGTGCTTACGTGATTTCTGACGGCGGTTCGATGCCATACCGGATTCACTTCCGCAGCCCGAGCTTCGTCAACCTGCAAGCCTTGCCACACGTTGGCACGGGCGGACTGTTCGCCGATTTGATCACCTGCATCGCCAGCCTTGACCCCGTGATGGGCGACGTGGACCGGTAAGTGATGACGCAAACGCTGACACAAGCCAACCCGAACGAACCGCACCGTTTCACCGTTGCGGAGTTCGAGCGTTTGTGTTCCGCTGAAGTGCTCGACATCAGCAAACGCTACGAATTGCTCGAGGGGGAAATTTTCGAGATGACACCAATGGGAGATCAGCACGCCGCTCGAGTCACGAACCTCAACGAACGGCTGATCCTGCAATTTCATGGCAAAGCCAAACTCTGCCCAGCAATTCCATTGGTCATCGACAGCGAAGAATCACAACCCGAACCAGACTTCATGCTCATTCCAATCGCACTGTTCGATGATCGCAAACCACGCATTGAAGAGGTTGCACTCGTCATCGAAATTTCTGATGCGACGCTCGACAAGGACCGCACCAAAAAACTGCGCATTTACGCTCGAAACGGCATTCAAGATTACTGGATCATCAACGTGCAAGAACAACAACTCGAGGTGTACCGCAAACCAAAAGGCGTGAAATACACCGAAATTCAATACCTCGAACCCGGCATCAGCGTCGCACCGCTCGAGTTTCCAGACTCGCCGATCAGGTGGTGGTGATGCAAGCCGTTCTGCAAGATTCCTGGAACGCGAACAACGCCAGCAACGACGCGTTGCTCGAGCATCTGAGGCCAGAAATGCTCGAGGCGAAAACTCCGGGCGAAGGTTGGACGGTCGCGCAGCACATCGCGCACATGGTCAGTTTTTACAAATGGATGTCGGTTCGGTTCGCAAGTGGATTGCAAAGCTTGCCGGACTTGTTTGACCCGAACGACGAAGAGGACGATTTCAAAGTCATCGGCGATCTCGAGAAAATCCGTGAAGTCTGGCTGCAAACCCGAGACGCAGTTTTGAACGCTATTCAAATCGCCAAAGACAAAGGTTCATTGCCGCAATTGAGCCTCGAGCATTTCGTGATTCACCTTTTCGTTCACGACGCGCACCACCGGGGACAGATCATGCTCGCGCTGAAAACCAATGGTTTTGCACGGCCAGACGATGAACCGTTTTGGTGGCCGTGGCGCACAGGGTTGGGCGTGAATTCGTGATGACTTGGAATTCCCCATTGAGCGTAGGTTTCGATTGGTTATTTGGAATGTTACCAGCAGCTTATTGGGCATACCTTAGTTTTTTCGGTAGTTTTTTCAGCATTATCTTCATACCTCAGTTGATCTTAAATCCGAATCCTGGATCTCTTTGGGGAATTAATGAAATCCTAAAAAGCTTTATTGGACTTTATGCTTGCGTTTCTATGTTCTATGTCACCATACAGCGTTCTCGAGTTGTAAAAAAGTGGATTTCAATTTTTGGTCTCCTATCTGGCATCATTCTCAGTTTTTTTGTATTACCAATCTCATTGGCATCAGACTGGAGAAATCCAATTTTTTTTCTTATGCGTTGATTGCCTTTTCACCTGCCATCGTCGCCATCAAACACATTTTCATGCTCGCCCGAGCTTAAACGGAGGTCTATGAGTTACTTCACCCAACACCCAGATCGCGTCAAAGAAATCCTCTCGAGATACCCGGACGAGCAAAAACGCAGCGCCGTCATGCCACTCTTGCGCGAAGTACAAAATGCGTTCGGGTACGTGAACGACGAGCAAATTGCCGAGATCGCCGAGATCATCGAAAGCACCGCCACCGAAGTCAAATCCGTGATGAGCTTCTACAGCACGTACTCGAGCATCCCAACCGGCAAGTACCACCTGCAAGTCTGCATGACGCTTTCGTGCGCTCTGGCGGGATCGGATCAACTCTGGGATTACTTGCAGGACAAACTCGAGATCACGATGGGTGAGGTCACGGCGGACGGCCTGTTCAGTTTGCAGCGCGTCGAATGCCTCGGATCGTGCGGCACAGCACCCCTCATGCAACTCAACGATGCTGGTTACGCCGAAAACCTGACCCGAAAACGCACGGATGCACTGCTCGAGGAATTGCGTCGTCGCGGTGATGGCAGCGTGCCAGCGAATGACGTGCGGCCCCCGGTTCACATGCATATCACGAATGGGGTCGTTGGGCAGGAAACCGCCGATGGTCGCCCGAATCTCTCGACAGGAGGCACGCAATGACCGCAGTTCTGGAAGCGCCCGAGAAACCCAAAGCCATCACCAGCGGCCTCGATCCACGATTCCGTCCGCGCCTGTATGAGCATGTCAACCAGCCGAATTCGTGGACGCTCGAGTACGCGATGCGTCACGGCGCTTACGAGGGTGTCAAGAAAGCGCTCGGCATGACGATTGAGGCGTTGCAAGATGAGGTCAAGAAATCTGGATTGCGCGGTCGCGGCGGCGCGGGATTTCCGACCGGCCTGAAATGGTCGTTCGTCGCCAAGAACACCGGCAAGCAGCACTACATGCTCTGCAATGCCGATGAATCCGAACCCGGCAGTTACAAAGACCGTTACCTGATGGAAGCCGACCCGCACCAACTTGTCGAAGGCGTGATGATCGGCTGCCTCGGCATCAGTGCGACGATTGGCTACATTTACGTGCGCGGCGAGTACATCCTCGCGGCAGAACGGCTCGAGGCGGCGATCAACGAGGCTCGAGCGGCTGGAATTCTGGGCGAGAACGCCTGTGGCTCCGGCAAGAAGCTCGAGATTTACGTGCATCGTGGCGCAGGTGCGTACATTTGCGGCGAAGAAACCGCACTGATGAACTCGCTCGAGGGACTTCGTGCCAATCCACGCCTCAAGCCACCGTTCCCAGCGGCGGCGGGACTCTACAGCCTGCCGAGCACGATCAACAACGTCGAAACGCTCTGCGCCTCAGCACTGATTTTGCGTCACGGGGCCGAATGGTTCTCGGGCATGGGGACTGAGAAATCCAAAGGCATGAAACTGTTCCAGATATCCGGGCCTGTCAAACGCCCCGGTGTTTACGAACTGCCGCTCGGTGCGACCTTCCGCGAATTGATCTACGATTTCGGCGGCGGACCACTCGAGGAAATCAAAGCCCTGATCCCCGGCGGCTCGAGCATGCCGATGATGCCATGGACGGATGACCTGCTTGACTCGATGATGGATTACGAAACGGTTGCGAGTCGAGGATCGTTGCTCGGAACCGGCGGCGTGATTTTGATTCCGACCTCGGCAGACATCGTCAACGTCGTCTGGAACCTGGTGCGATTCTACGCGCACGAATCCTGCGGCAAATGCACACCATGCCGTGAAGGAATCTCCGGCTGGATGACCCGTCAATACGAAAAACTCGTGCGCGGACACGGCGAACCGCACGACGTTCAACTGATCGTGGACATGGCGGACAACATCAACGGCAAAAGCTTCTGCCTGCTCGCCGACTCGTGCCTGGGATCGGTGCTCTCGAGCCTGAAGCATTTCAAACACGAATACGACTACCTGGCAACGAATCGCAAACCGATGTACGGCGGATACGAAGGCCGTTGGCGCGACGAGTAAGAGAGGAAGGTGACACATGTCCGTAACCGAATTGCAAACAATCAAAGATTCGCTTTCAAAAGAAGACCAAGTTCTGTTGTTGAAAATGCTGGTCGATGACTTGACCAACTCCACCAACCAAATTCCACGCTACGAAATCGCAACGCCAACACTCGCTACCGGTGCGGCCCAAGCAATGGCAAAACTACTGAACGAGACACGCTGATGCTAACGATGACATTCCCATACCAAGAAGTCGAACCGGGAGTCTGGATGCCGTACATTCCAGTGCGGCTCGAGGCAAATGGGAATGTCGTTGATGTCATGGCACTGGTTGATACCGGATCAACCATCAGTGTGATTCCCAACAGTATCGGACGAGAACTCGGATTGGACTGGGAGTCTGGCAAGACAGTTCTCCTGACAGGCGCACTTGAATCAGAAGCACAGTTAATGGTTTTGGACATGGAAATCAGCGGACTTGGCAAAACGAAACAAGGATTTGCTTGGGCGCGAAATGACAAATCTCGAATCATCTTGGGGAACATGAATTTCTTCGTTGAGTACGACGCTTACTTCTCGCGGGTGAAAAGAGTGTTGATCCTGACCAGTACAGCGCAGGAAGCCAAGGTGAAGAAATGACGCAACTTGCAGACAATTCAAGCCATAACAATTCCTCGAGTTTGCGTCATCGGATCACTGTTGAAGAATTCGAGAAAGCGTACTTTGCAGGTGCTTTCGGTCAGGCGCGGCTCGAGTTGATTGAAGGAGTGATTTTAGAGATGTCACCAATGGGAGATGCGCACGTGACTTGGCTGGCCCGATTGACCAAACAGCTTGTGCTTTCACTCAGCAACGAGGCTGAAATCATCTCTCAAGTACCGATCAAACTCGATGAAAGCGACTCTGAACCCGAACCAGATTTCGTGATCGTCAAACTCGAGGATTTCCATGATCGAAAAATCAAAGCAAATGAGGCCGCTTTGGTGATTGAAGTCAGTGACAGCACGCTCGAGGATGACCGTGGGATCAAGCAAAAACTGTACGCCCGCAATGGCGTGCGCGAATACTGGATTGTGAATGTGAAGGCCAAGCAACTCGAGGTGTACCGCGATCCGCAGGGTGAAACGTTCAACACGAAATTCACGCTTGAGGTTGGAAAGACTTGCAGCCCTGTGGCGTTCCCAACTCGAGACGTAACGTGGTGGGTGTGATGTCAGGAGGTCGGTATGTCAGTTCTTGATTTTGTCCAGCAAGCCAAAGACTTTACACTCGAGGAACGCAGCGAAATCGTTGCGGCGATTCAGCAGCAATTGTTTGAACAACGCAATCGAAATGAAACCAACCGAAGTGAAAACTCCATCCTAGAGATTTGGTTGCCAGATGTGGATGCCGCCTCAGCAAAAACAATTTTGGAACGGATGAAACAACACAAACCGATGCATAGCGGATACAAAGGTCTTTGGCGCGACGAATAGAAAGCTCAAGGACCAATACCAATGGATAAAAATTTTAAAGACTACAAAACAGAGGGGTCAATCTGGATCACCTTAGCAACTGGGGAGTATTACCCAGATGTACTTCCGTTGGCCTGTGAGTTGTACAAACCCGTTTTGGTTTTATTTGGGGAATTGTTGAAAACGGCCCATTCATCTACTGATTTGTTCAGGCAAATCCAAACGATTCCAGAGTCTTGGATGAGGATTCAACTGGCTCGAGTATTCAGAAAATACGTCAGCCCTGAAACACCCGTTGAAATGCTCAAGAAGAAGTCAGCAACCGAGCAAATTTGCAACGATTTCGGAGCAGGCTTTCGTCCAATTGTGGAGGTTCAGGCAAAGTATGCAACAAGGCCAATTCCTGATGAGGCACTTTCTGCAATCCTTTGGGAATACAAAGACCGTGGTAAAAAAGGATACGACCTTACAGAACGGCTATTTCTAATTTTGCGAGAGCAATTCCCGATGCTGAGAATCCTTGGCCCCGAGCGGGCAGGACGCGACGTGTTACTTGGTCAAATATTTCCGAATTACCCCAAAGCTGATCGGCCAGTCGATTTCATCATTCAAGAAGGGAAGGACATTCTGGCTGTGGGTCTGGCCCGTTACGACTCTGATCGAGGCGGCGCACAAGAAGATGACCGCACGGGCCAATACCGTGACTGTGCGACAGAAGTCCTCACTTACGCTCGAGAACACAACCTCAAAACAAAAATTATCTTTCTCAATGATGGCCCAGGCTTGCTGCTGGGTTCGATGTGGAACGACTACGCTTACCTCGAGTCAAGCTGGCCTGGATTGGTCAAAGTCGTTACATTGCGAATGATCCCAGAACGCATCAAACTCGAGTGGTTGAGGTCAGCATGGCAATAGGTGTTCCAAAACGCGGTGACGATACACGTCCAAAGGAAATTCAACTTGGCTTTTCTGGCAAGCGTGATGTGACAGACATCCTTTCGGATTCCCCAGCATCGCTTCGTTCGGTGTTCACAGAGTCGAACGGAAGCAGTCTGTACTTTGGCGAGAATGCCCGAGTGCTTCGGCGATTGCTCGAAGATGACCGTGTAGCTGGCAAGGTGCAATTGATTTACATTGATCCACCTTATGCAACGCAAACCGTATTCCATTCACGCAAACTCGAGCATGCTTACGATGACACGCTCTCAGGGGCACATTACCTCGAGTTTTTACATGAACGCTTGGTGTTACTGCGAGAAATGCTTGCCGATGATGGTTCAATCTATGTCCATCTGGATGCGAAAATGATCTTCCCGGCCAAGTTGCTGATGGATGAGATTTTTGGAGAATCGAACTTTCGCAACTTGATTACACGCAAGAAGTGCAATCCGAAAAATTACACCCGCAACACGTATGGAAACATTTCCGATTACCTTCTCTTTTACACAAAATCAGATGACTATGTTTGGAATAAACCCCTCGAGATTTGGACGAAAGAACGGGCCAAAGAGTACCAGTACATTGATGCTGAAACAGGCCGCCGCTTCATGAAAGTCCCTGTCCATGCTCCTGGAACACGTAAAGGTGAAACAGGAGAACTCTGGCGAGGCAAAGAGCCGCCACCCGGTAAGCACTGGCAATACCCACCTCGGGTTCTTGATGAGATGGACGCTCGAGGAGAAATCTATTGGTCTTCAACTGGCAACCCACGCCGCAAAGTGTATTTGGATGAAAATCCCGGTGTCGGCGTGCAAGATATCTGGCTCGAGTTTCGTGATGCACACAATCAAAATGTGCAGATCACGGGATACCCGACCGAAAAAAATTCAGACCTGCTCAGGCGAGTTATCCTAGCCTCATCAAATCCAGGCGACCTGGTGTTGGATTGCTTCGCTGGATCAGGTACAACCCTTGCGGTTGCGGCTGAAACGGATCGTCGTTGGATTGGGATTGACAACAGTCCAGAATCAATTCGCACCATTTTTCGGCGTTTCACCAAAGGCATGGAAGCAATGGGAGACTTCGTGGAGAAGCAAGAAAAAAAGGTTGCCGCAGATGATCTCGAATCGCTGTTTACAATTGAAGAAGAAAAAGAACCCACACTAAAATTTCAACCCATCCGCAATTTCGCATTTATCACCGAAGAAATTCTCGAGAACCAAGCAAAAAGCCTTGCTCATGAGGCAGGGTTTATCCCGAATGAACCTGCTCTTTTAGGAGCCATATGAACACGCTCGAGGTTGGAAAAACTTGCAGCCCTGTGGCGTTCCCAACTCGAAACGTAACGTGGTGGGTATAACGTGAAACTTCTTCTCGAAAAAAGCGGGGTTCAATTGCTGTCAATACTGGCAGCGGTTTTCGTCATTCTTTTTTCGAGTTCACAAGCCCAGTCAACAGGAAATGCCAATTTTGATAACTGTATGTTGATGGGTGCAAACTGGCCTACTTGCGACGAGTCGAAGCTTTCCCCGCCACAGCAAAAACTGGTTCGACAACAAACCTTA
>JAYURE010000956.1:0-2509 GCA_043756345.1 Deinococcales bacterium
TGACATCAGCCTCCATCAACTTGCACGTGGGAATTGTGCTGCGCGACCAAACGCCATTGCTCGGCCTGCTTTGCGAATACGAAGGTTGAACGCCCAAAAAACAACATCGTCGGCTCGAGGCCACGGTATTGAAATTCGGCGAAGACCAACGCGGAATCGGTGAACGGTCGGTACTCGACATTGCGGTATTGCAAACTCTCAAAGACTGGACTCTCGAGCACGGATTTGATGCGTTCGGCTTTCGAGAGAAAGCGTGCGTTCGTGTTAGTGAAACGAAAATCTTCGGACAGAATTTCCTCGAGCACCGTGCGATCTCGAGCCACGAGTGCGGCGATGTAAGAATCGAATGCGACCTTGACCGTCATGATTGCCCCTCAAGTGCTTTGCCACCAATCCAAACTTGACTCACGTCTCCCCCACTCACATTCATGCGAACCTCGAGCCGTGACGGGCTGCCACAAGCGTACCCCTGCGCACCAGAAAAATCTCGAGCACCATCGTCGAAGAATTGATTCGCCGTCAAGTATGCGGCGAGTGCCACGTGTGCATTTCCAGTCGCAGCATCCTCGAGCACGTGATTGCCTTGGAACGAAAAATGCCTGGTATCGGTGAAGCATCCGGCGCGGCCCGGGAAGGTGAAGGCGACAATTCCAGTAACTTTGGTCATATCGCACAATGTAGCGATGCGCTCGAGGTTGGGTTCTATCGCATCCAAGTAAATCGTGCTCGGCACGGCACAGACGAGCTTAATTCGACCAACTCCGGCGAGCATCACCGGCAAGTCCTCGTGCAAATCGTCCAACTCGAGCCCGAGCGCCAGTGCAACTTCTTCACGCAACTCGAGTGCATGACTCCAATTGGAATTTGGCAAATCATCCTCGAGATTTTGAGCAAACGGTTTCGGATACTCGAGCCAGGCGAGGCCGCGTTCAAACTTGGTGTTCTGCAACCCGAACGGAAGTTCGATTTGAAATTCACCTTCGGGGATGCTCCAACCGTTCAGTCCACCTCGAGCACGTACCGCCTCGAGCGCCGCAATTGTTCCATGACCGCAGATATTCTCCTCGATTGTCGGCGTGAAGAATCGCAGGCGCATTGGCATGGGCGCTTCATCGTCGAACAAGCCCTGACTGATGCCCACAAAAACCGTCGCTGGCGAACCGGTGCTCGAGGCAATCGACTGCAAAACGTTGGTCGATTTGAGGTCCAATCCGAAGACAATGCTGGCACGGTTGCCGCCCGAACCGTTCAACGTACACGCCTGGAATTCCAAAATCTCGAGACTCATCTTTGAATCCTCCGAACGACTCCGCCGACACGCACCGATTGCGCCATGCTCTCGCGGGTCGAAAATCTTGCCAGCAAACTCGAGGGTTTGCCCATCGCAAATCCTTGCGCGACCGTCCAACGGTACGTGCCGCCCGCCATGTACGCCGCACGATAACCGCACAAGCTCGCCAGCGTGAACGAACCCGCGTTGTCCTCGAGAATTCCCTTTTTGGGCGCGAAGAATCGAAAATCCGCAATCGCTCGAGGTGAATCAAAAGCGGCAATGATCAAACCATTCGTGTCGGTTTTTGCATTCAATTCCGCGACACGCTCGAGGTTCGGTTGGATCTGTTCGAGGGCAGAAAAGTTGACGGAGACAACCACGTTGCGCTTGTCCGAATTTCCAGCCTCGTGAATCTTGTGAAACGGATCGAGATCACTCGAGGGAATTCCCAACGCCTCGAGCCAATCCGATTCGACAAACGCTGAAGGCCAAATGTGGAAATCGCCCTGAAAAGTCCATGCCGCGCCAGACTCGAGTTCGACTGGCAGTTCACCACCGGGCATGACCACGGTACAACTTGAGCCGAGGTGATGCGCGACAACCAATGCGCCAGAATCGCTCTCGGGCTTTTCTATTCCGGCACCCGAGAAGAACCGAACGTTGACTCGAGACCCGGAAGTGCCAGTGATGAACACAGTCAGTGGAACACCACTCGAGCGGGCGATCTCAGGCATCTCCTCGAGCGGCACGGATTCCGAAACGAGCGCAAAATGCTTGCCACCCTGGAGATGGGATTCTGGGGCAAAAACGCTGTAATGCTCGAGCTTCACACGCCCGCCAACTTCTCGAGCGCGTCTCCGGTCAAGTAATGTTCAACCCAGACAGGATCATTGGTTGCTCCCAATTTCGCGTAAAACTTCGCGCCCGCATCGTTCCAGTTCGCCACGGTCCATTTCATTCCCGCACAACCTCGAGCCTTCGCAATGCTCGCGGCGGCTTTCATCAATGCCGTTCCCGCACCTGAACCTCGAGCGTGTTCGGCAACAATCAGTTCTTTCATGAACAACATCGGTTTGCCATTCGCGGTGTACGGCAAAAAGTAGTAGACAAGCACGCCGATAATTTCTTGCTCGAGTTCTGCAACCAAACAGTAAAAGTTTGGCGGATCAATTTGGAATCCTTGCTCGAGTAAAACTTCTTCGCAGCCGTGAAACGTCTCGAGGTAGTTTTCAAACA
>JAYURE010000957.1:0-6912 GCA_043756345.1 Deinococcales bacterium
GCTTGGGCCTACCTGACGCAATCGCGCCATGGCAACATCAGCTTGGCTCGAGTTGGGCTGGCCGTCGCACTCGCCGGAATGGGCTTGGGCGCAGCGCAGGATGCAACACCTCGAGCGCGTCTATTCGATTTGGTTTTTCACGGAGTACTGGCGCTCGCGGTGATCGTCACGGTTTCAATGACTGGGCACTCCGGTGCGGAGGGTCGCGTCCTACCGTTGCTCGGTGATGTGATGCACGTGATCGGCATGACGGCATGGATTGCCGCTGTCGCTGGACTCGCCTGGATGCCAATCTGGAAAGCGATTCAGCCAGAAACCTTCATCGCCCTGACTCGAGTCTCGCAGGTCGCCCTCGGCAGCGTGATCCTGCTGGCCGCAACTGGTTTGTACACCAGCCTGCTGCGTTTCTACGCGCTCGAGGCGGTCACGGCCACGCCTTACGGTCAGGCCTTGATCGTCAAAGGCTTCGTGATCGTGCCGGTGCTCGCCCTCGCTGCACTGAACCGCTGGTACTGGATTCCCAACCTCGAACGGACCCGCTCGAGCAAATGGTTAACCCGCTTCAGCCACTCGATGAAACTTGAGAGCCTGATTTTGGTCGGCGTGCTGATCGCCACCGGAAACCTGGTTTCGCAACCTCCACCGCAACCACCGGCCACCCTGAAAAACCCGCAAGATTTCAAACAAAACGTTGGCGGATGGAACACCGAGGGTGAATTCGTACCTTCACCGGGCGGCACCAGCCTCGAGTTTCAAATCCGAGACTCCAAAGGCAATCCACCCAAGGAATTTTCGCCAGAAGTCACACTCAACCTGCTCGATCACCCAATGATCCCAGTGCGCATGAAACTCGAATCGCTCGAGCCTGGAAAATATCAAGGCAACGGTTCGTTCTGGATGGGCGGCAAATGGGAAGCAAGCATCAGCCTGCCAGATACGCAAAAACTCAAAGTTGAACTGCGGGCACGTTAACCGGCCAGTTCGATCATGCGGTCGTACAATCAACAAATGATCTCGAGGTTTGTATGAATCCCAAAGTCTTTCTTGCAGTGCTCGCAGTCGTTCTCGTGTTTGGAGTGGCCTTGATTGTTGGTACGACCGCGCCGCCAGCCGCCAACGGCTCAGACCTGAAACAAGTCAAATTTCAAATCCAAGGTCAGGATCAAATTGCGATTCTCAAACCGATCACGGTCGATGCGCTCGAGGGGGCACGCTACATTTTCGGCGATGCAAACGCACCTGTGACGATTGTCGAGTTCGCCGATTACCAATGCCCAGCCTGCGGCGTGTTTACCAATCAAGTCGAATCGCAACTCGAGGAAAGACTGGTTCAGACCGGCAAGGTCCGGTACGTCTTCCGAGACTTCCCACTTTCGATCCATCCGAACGCGCCCGCCGCTGCGATTGCTGCCGCCTGCGTGAATGCGCAAGCTCCGAACCGCTTCCGCGAATTTCACAAACTGCTGTTTCAACTCCAAGCGGAATGGACTGCCCTCGAGGTTGAACCGGCGCTTAGACAGCTTGTTGGGTACTCGAAACTGCTCGGAATGAACGAACAAAAAATTGGGGCCTGCGTCCTCTCAAATGAGATGCAAGCTGGCATTCAGGCTGATATGGCGGCGGGAACCAAAGTTCAACTTGCAGGCACGCCAAGCTTCGTCTTCATTTCAAAAAAGGGTTCGTTTCTGATGGCGGGCGCAACGCCCATCGAAGGCTTCGAGGCCGTGATCGCCGAACTCAATTGAGCCTGTGCACATAACCGCAAGAACGCAAAACTCGAGAATGATTTCAGCAGTCTTCGCACTGATCGGAACACTGATCGCGCTTTATTTGCTGCTGCACGATTTGGGCCTCTCGAGCATCATTTGTCCAATTGCTGGATGCGACAAAGTTCAAGCCAGTGAATACTCGAAGTGGTTTGGGATTCCAGTTGCCGCCTTCGGACTGGTCGGATTCATCACCTTGCTCGGCCTGAGCGTGATCGGATTGTTCAAACCGCGAGTCCTCAACCTGCCGATCCGAACCTTGATCGTGACCATCTCGAGCCTCGGATTGATTGCCTACATCCCACTGACCTACCTGGAATTGTTCGTGATTCACGCCGTTTGCTTCTGGTGCGTGACCTCGAACCTGATGATGCTCGGCGTGCTGTTGAGTTCAGTCCTGATTCGAGATTGAGTTCAGAAACGCAAATCCCACATTGCCGCCAACGCCTGATTGAGTTCATACCCGCGAATCAGCACAACATCTGATTTGAACGTCGAATACGCCATGATGCTGACACCAGCCTGCGCGAGCGCATTGGTCAGTTTCGCCATCACACCAACCGTATCGAGCGGAAAATTCTGCGAAAGTCGAATCGCCCGATAGCCGCGTTGCGCCTTCGCCTGCGGGTACTGAATCGCCATCTCGAGCCATGCCGACTCGAGCACAATCAACGTGATTTCGACCGGATCGTGAATCACGATCCGCAAATCACCGGCAACCGGAAAAGCCAACGCAGTCTCGGGCGGAAGACTAACCAGAGCGTACTCACCCTCGAGCAATTCGAGCATGCTGGAATCCGTCTTGAGTTGGCTCGAAACACGCTTCATGCCGGATTCTAACGTGCCAAAACCAACTTCAAGGCGCGTAAACTGAACCATGTCACTCGAGACCATTTTCTTCGTGTTCATCGCCTTTCAAATCGGCATTCGGGTCTGGTTTCGCTTGCGACCACAACCAATTCCGTTCGGCTGGTCTTGGCTGCTCGAGAATCCACTGCGGCAAATCTATCGCAACCCGGAACGCACCGCCGACCAATGCGGCATTCGGCCAACCGACACCGTACTCGAGATCGGCTGCGGTTCGGGATTGTTCACCCGCGCCCTCGCCACGCGATGCGCCAAATTGATCTCACAGGACCTCGAGCCACGCTACCTGAACGACGCTCGAGCCAAAACCACAGATTTGACCCACGTCGAATTTCTGGCCATCGATGTTTGCAAACTCGAGCTTGAGGGGGTTGCAGATGTGATCGTGCTGATCTCCGTGCTGCCAGAGATTCCAGAACCCGTTCGGGCACTCGAGGCTTGCGTTCGCGCCCTCAAACCCGGTGGGCACATCATCATCAGTCAGGAACTCTTCGAGCCAGAGTATGTGACGAGCGCCCAAACCGACGCCTGGGCGGTAGCGGCAGGATTAGAGGCAGTTTCTCGAGAGGGCAATTTCTGGATCTACCTGAACCGTTACACTCGGCCAACCTGACGGCTATACTGACGTTATGGCACGTCCCGCACCCATTGCCACCAACCTTGACTTTGCAGCGTTTCTCGAGCAGGAAATTCACGCCCGAGAACGGCACGAGTTTGCCGATGGTAACTTGTTCGTGATGCCCGGAGGAACAACCCGTCACAATAAACTGGCCGGACGATTGTTCGCCCAAATGCTGCCCGTTGCGGAATCTCAGGCCTGCGATGTTTACTTCGCCGATGTCCTCGTCAAAACGCCAGACGATACTGGTTACTACCCAGATGTCTTTGTTGTATGCGACCAAAGCGATACGCATCCTCGAGTCAAGCGCAACCCATGCCTGATCGTCGAAGTCCTATCACGGAGCACCGAAGCGATAGACCGTGGTGAGAAACTGCGCCGCTATTGCAGTATCCCCAGCCTCGAGACGTACATCATGCTTGAGCAACGCGAAGCACGGGCCGAAATCTACTCGAGGCAATCTGACGGTTCCTGGCGTTACTCCATGCTCGAGGGTGACGCGATGCTGACCTTGCCGCCGTTGCAACTTGAGGTCTCGCTCGCGGCGCTGTACGCAAACCTGCCTGCCGAGTCAGACGGATCGATCATCGAACCCAACCTCGAGTGAATCAAGCTCGAGGTTTTACTTGCCGCCAATCGCAAAGAACACGAAGCCCAGGACTGCCGCCGCGTTCCAACCGTTGCCGGTCAACATGCCTTGCGGCACTTTCGGGGCATCGTTCAGGATTTTCCACATGAATCCATCGGGCGGAATCAACCCTCGGGTGTAAATCACGCCACCACCGACGAAGACCAGCATGTACTCGAGGAACTTCGTCAGACCGGTCGGACCGCCATTGTTCAGAACACCCAGCGTCAAAGTGGCGACCAGCAGAATATGCAGGCCGTTCATGGCGAGGTAATACGCGGCGGGCAGCGTCTGGCGGCGCAAGGAAAGCAGCGCCCAGACGCTCAAAATGGCGAAGCCAACCATCAGCGCGATGCACATCGGAATAATCAGTGAACTCATCTGGAACAGTCTACCGGTTCGAGCCCTCGAGATTGGATTTTGGCTTGCGATTACTGGTCCGTTTTCGAGCCAGTATTTTGGACCTGAAAATCCCGTGTCAGACATGATTCTTGGGCTTGCACAAGCGCGATCAAAAAGGGTAAAATAGAGGGTCAAAAGAGAGCCGTTTTTATGACTCGAACAAAATGAGGTATACTGATTACACTCGAGACCGAGAAGGTCTTGGCTCGAGACCCAATGACGGGCACACCGAGCAATCCGCCTCAAACCAGAACGTGTCCGAGATCGAGTTACCAGCAGATACGAAGGAGTCACCGTGAGTACACAAGACAAAATTCCTGTTGAAAAAGAACTCAAAGTTCTCGAGATTGAAGAACTCAACCTTGACGAACTCGACCCGGACGGATACACCGCCGACAACATTAAAGTTCTCAAAGGCATGGAGGGCGTGCGTTTGCGTCCCGGCATGTACCTGCAAGGCGGAACCGGCATCGACGGCTTCCACCAACTTCTGTCCGAGATCGTCGATAACGCCATCGACGAATGCCAAGCCGGTTACGCCGACACCGTGACCATCACCATTCACAAAGACGAATCACTGACCATCACCGACAACGGACGCGGTATTCCAGTCGATGTCATGAACGCTGAGGGTGGCCGTCCAGCCGTTGAGGTCGTCTTCACCGAGCTTCACGGCGGCGGCAAATTCGACTCGAGCGCCTACAAGGTCTCAGGTGGATTGCACGGTGTCGGTGCGACCGTTGTGAACGCACTCTCGACCAGCCTGAAGATTCAGGTGCGCAAAGGCACGGACCTGTACCAGATCGCTTTCGCGCAGGGTCTCGTGGTCGAGCCGTTGCACATCATCGGCAAGAACCCCGACAAGCGCAACGGAACCATCGTGACGTTCAAACCCGACCCGGAGATTTTCAAGAACATCGAAACCCACTGGGATTACAACCGCATTCGCCGCCGCATGCGCGAACTGGCATACCTTCTCGGTGGCATCAAGATTGTCCTGACCGACGAGCGCGAGGGCCACGCCAAAACCGAAACCTTCTTTGAGAAGGGCGGCGTTGGTGCCTACGCGAAATCCTTGACCGGCGACAACCCGCACCTCTACCCGGACCCCATCCTGCTGCGCGGCAAGGTCGAAGACATGGAAGTCGAAGTCGGCTTTATCCACACCAGCAAATACGATTACACCCTGGTCGCCTACGCCAACATGATCACCAACCGTGACGGCGGGACGCACATGACCGGTTTCCGCACCGCCTTCACCCGGGTTCTGAACAAGTACATGACCGCCAAAGGCCTCTTGAAGCAAGGGGCCGTCGCACCAACCAGCGACGACTGGCTCGAGGGCCTGCACATGGTTCTGAGCGTCAAGCTCGGCGATCCGCAATTCGAATCGAACGCCAAGGTCAAGCTGCTCAACCCCGAGGCGCAAGGTGCGGTCAGTGCCGTCGTTGGCGAGAAACTCAACGAATTCCTCGAGGAAAACCCCAAGATCGGCAAGGTCATCGTCGAGAAGGCCGCCGATGCCGCCTGCGCCCGCGATGCCGCCCGCAAAGCCAAAGACTTGGTGCGCCGCTCGAACCCATTGGACAACGACGATCTTCCAGGCAAGCTCGCCGATTGCCAAAGCCAAGACCCAGAAGAAAGCGAATTGCTGATCGTCGAGGGTAACTCCGCAGGTGGAACCGCCAAAGGCGCTCGAGACCGCAAATTCCAAGCCGTGCTGCCATTGCGCGGAAAAGTTTTGAACGTCGAAAAGGCCGCGCTCGGCAAGATTCTGAAGAACACCGAAATTCGCAGCATGATCGCCGCGATTGGTGCGGGCGTTGAAGGCACCGGCGACAACGCGCACTTCGACCTGACCAACATTCGCTATCACAAAATCGTGATCATGACCGACGCCGACGTGGATGGCTCGCACATCGCCGTGCTGCTGATGACCTTCTTCTACCGTTACATGCGCCCAATCATTGACGCGGGATTCTTGTACATCGCCCAACCGCCATTGTTCCGATTGACCGTTGGACGCAAAAGCGAATACCTGTACGACGATGCCGCGTTGCAAGTCGCGCTCAAGAAATTGGGCGACAAAACCAACATCAGCATCCAACGCTACAAGGGCCTCGGCGAGATGAACGCCGAACAACTCTGGGAAACCACGCTCGACCCAGCCGTGCGCAACATGAAACAAGTCACCATCCCGGACGTGCTCGAGGCGAACGAAGTTTTCGAGAACTTGATGGGAACTGAAGTGCCACCGCGCCGTCAATTCATTGAAGAGAACGCCGTGTTCGCACACCTCGATATTTGAGGCTCAAGATTTCAAACGCTATTCCAGGCTCGAGGTTGGGATTCCCTGACTTCGGGCCTTTTTGTTGAAATGGTTAATTTCAGATTTCACAATTTGAAATGACCGGCTCGAGCCAATGTTCTCTGAACCATTTTGTATACTCGAGCCATGCCACGCGAAGCACCGGTTCGGCAGGCCACAAGCTTTAAAGAATTCCTCGAGTTTGAAATTCACTCGCAGGAACGCCACGAGTTCGTGGATGGTAATTTATTCATCATGCCCGGAGGAACGGATCGACACAATGGAATCGCCTTGAACTTGGTGATGAGCTTGCGTCCGGTTG